>NZ_JBFULZ010000238.1:0-5658 GCF_054049635.1 Cellulomonas sp. P5_C6
GCGCCAGGACGCGGGTGTCGATGAGGCKCGGGCTCCCGGCCAGCCCGACGTAGACCACGCGGCCGGCGGGCTCGACGAGCTCGAGCGCCCGCGCCGGCAGCGACGCCGCGTTCGAGCAGTCGATCACGGCGTCCCACGGCAGCTCGGGCAAGACGTCCTGCGTCCAGACGTCGTCGAAGCCGAGCGACCGCGTGAACTGCATCGACCGCGCCGAGCGCCCCATCAGGTGGACCTCGGCGCCGGCGGACCTGGCGAACATGGCGACGAGCAGGCCGATCGTGCCCGCGCCCAGCACGAGGACCCGGTCGCCCGCGGTCAGGTCCGCGCCCCACACCGAGCGGAGCGCGTTGCCTCCCGGCTCGACCAGTGCGCCGAGGGTGTCGTCGACCGAGTCGGGCAGCGCGTGCAGCGACGTCGCCGGCACGGCGAGCTGCTCGGCGAGCGCGCCCGCGAAGCCGCCCCGGATGCCGACCTCGAACCGGGCCGCGCAGACGTGCTGGTGCCCGGCGCGGCACCGGCGGCACGTGCCGCAGCCGAGCATCGTGTCGCCGGTGACCCGTCGGCCAAGCCAGCTCCGGTCGACGCCGTCGCCCACCGCCGAGACGGTGCCCATCCACTCGTGCCCGATCCTCAGCGGGAAGGCCGCATGGCCCTCGTGCAGGTACTGCATCTCGCCGGTGAAGAACTCGACGTCGGTGCCGCACACGCCCACCCGTTGCACGTCGACGACGACTCCCCCGGGCCCGGCGACGGGCGACGGGACGTCCTGGACCTCGGACTCGCGCGGTCCGGTGAGCACGAAGGCGCGCACGGTCAGCGGGGTCCGACGACGGTCTGGCGCTGGACGCCGAGCCCGTCGATGCCGAGCTCCATGACGTCGCCGGCCCGGAGCCAGATCGGCGGCTGGAAGCCCATCCCGACCCCGGGAGGAGTGCCGGTGTTGATGAGGTCGCCCGGCTCGAGGACCAGGAACTGGCTGAGGTAGTGGACGATGAAGAACGGGTCGAAGACCATCGTCGACGTCGAGCCGGTCTGCCGCCGGACGCCGCTGACGTCGAGCCACATGCCGAGGTCCAGGACGTCCGGGATCTCGTCCGGCGTGACCAGCCAGGGTCCTGCGGGGTTGAAGGTCTCCGCCGACTTGCCCTTCGACCACTGGCCGCTGCGCTCGATCTGGAACGCGCGCTCGCTCACGTCGTTGACCACGACGTACCCGGCGATGGCGTCGCGGGCCTCCTCGACGGAGTCCAGGTAGCTGGTGCGCCTCCCGATGACGATCCCGAGCTCCACCTCCCAGTCGGGCTTGGTGGAGCCGCGAGGGATGCGGACGTCGTCGTACGGACCGATCAGCGTGTTCGGGGACTTGGTGAACAGGATCGGCTCAGTGGGGACGGCCTGCCCGGTCTCGGCGGCGTGGTCGCTGTAGTTGAGGCCGATGCAGAGGATCTGGTGCGGCCTGGCGATCGGCGCGCCGACGCGCTCTCCCTCGAACGCGCTGACCTGCCCGGCCGCGACGCGCTCGGCGACGACCGCGGGCAGGTGGGCCAGGTGTCCGCTGCCGAAGTAGCGCTCGTCGAAGTCGTCCACGACGTCCGCGAGGTCGACGTACGTGGCGTCGTCGAGCCGGGCGATCGGCTTCTCGGCGCCGGGGGCGCCGATGCGCATGAGCTGCACGTCTTCTCCAGTGGTGGTGCGGGTGGGAGGTCAGTCGTCGCTTCGGGTCGTCCACGACGCCGACCACGGGTGGGTCGGCGTGCCGGAGACTCCGACGTCGGCGAGGAAGAGCTTCCCCGCGTCGGGGTACTGCAGCAGGGCGTCGGCGTCGAGGTCGCGGGACGCCGTGGTCACCAGCAGCCGGTCGAGCAGCCTGCCGACGAAGGCGACGCTCGAGACGTGCGGTGCGGGCACGCGCACGACGTCGGCCGGCTCGCCCGTCGGCGTGAAGGACCTGACCTCGCCGCCCTCCCAGACGGCCACCCAGAGGTAGCCCCGGGCATCCACGCAGATCCCGTCCGGGTAGCCGTCGGAGATGCGCAGGTGCTCGCGGCGCGGGCCGACCGTGCCGCCGGCCGCGTCGTAGTCCCGTGCCCAGATCACGCCCGCGAACGTGTCAGTGCTGTAGAGCACCGAGCCGTCCGGGGACCACGCCAGGCCGTTCGACAGCGTGAGGTCGTCGTCGATCGTGGTGAGCGACCCGTCGTCCTCGACGCGCACCAGACGCTCCGCGCTCGATCCCACGTCATCGGCGAACGTGCCGATCACGAGGCGTCCGGCGGCGTCGCAGGCGCCGTCGTTCGCGCGGCTCGCGACGTCGGCGGCGATCAGGCGGGGTCCGCGCGAACGACCGCCGTCCGCCGAGATGACGACGAGCTCCTTCTCCTGCGCGACCAGAAGGCTGCCGTCGACGCCGGGGACGGCCACGCCGACCCGGCCGTCGAGGTCGATCCTGCTGACGATCTCGATCGTGTCGCCCTCGAGGTGTCCCCGGAACACGGAGCCACGCTCGATGTCGATCCAGATCACCTGGCCGGCGGCGGCATCCCAGACCGGGCCCTCGGCGAGGACGTGGCGCTCCGTGGTCGCGACGACCGCCTCGACGGTGCTCACACCTCCGCCTCGTCGAGGCGACCGTCGACGATCGTCCGGATGGCCGGCAGGTCGTCCACGAGCGTCCTCAGGGGCGTGCGGTAGGCGAGCGCGCTGATGCTGACCGCTCCGGAGACCTGCGACGGCGAGGCGARGTAGACCGGGAGGGCCAGGCAGTTGACGCCCTGCTCGTTCTCCTCGTCGTCGACGCTGTAGCCGCGCGCCCGGATCCCCTCGAGCTGCACGTGCAGCTGCTCGGGCGTCCCGGCGGTGCGAGCGGTCCGTTGCTCGAGCGTCCGGTCGCCCACCCACGCGACCACGGAGTCGAGGTCCGGGAGCCTCAGCGCCAGGAGCAGCTTGCCGACCGCGGTGGCGTGGGCCGGGTTCCGTCCGCCGATCGTCGACGTCAGACGCATCGCGCCGACGCGGGGGTCGACCTTGGCCCGATAGACGATGCTCGCGCCGTCCAGCACCGCGTAGTGCGACGTCTCGCCGTAGCGGTCGGTGAGCCTGTCGAGGATGGGCTGCACGCGGAGGTGATCGGGGCGAGCCTCGTGGTGGGCGAACGCGAGGCGCAGGAACTCGTCGCCGAGCAGGTAGCGTCCGCGGCCGTCCTTGCCGGCGAGGCCCGCCCGGCACAGCGAGGCGAGCGCCCGGTGCACGGTGGGCTTCGGGCTGGCCACGGCTCGTGCCATCTCGTCCAGACTGGCTCCGTCGGGGAAGCCCGCCAGCTCGACGAGCACGGCGAGGACCCGGTCGGAGCCGACGAGTCGGGCGTCGGAGACCTGTTCCGTGGCCGAAAGCGCGGGTGTAGCGTGCATCGTGTTCCACATGCTAGACATCGATTCCACGTAACGGAAGACGAGGCCGGTGGCAGAGCTGCGCAGCGCCGAGTGGTACGCGGGGACCGACCGCAACGCCTACATCCATCGGGCCTGGATGCGCCGGGGGCTCCCGCAGGACGCCTTCGAGGGCCGCCCGCACATCGCGATCGCGAACACCGCCTCCGACCTGACGCCCTGCAACGCGCACCTCGACGAGGTGATGGAGAGCGTGAAGGCCGGCGTCTACGCGGCCGGCGGGATCCCGCTCGACCTCCCGGTGGTCTCCCTCGGCGAGACCCAGGTGCGCCCCACCGCGATGCTCTGGCGCAACATGGCCGCGATGGCGACGGAGGAGATGCTCCGCGCCAACCCCATCGACGGCGTCGTCCTGCTGGGCGGGTGCGACAAGACCATCCCGTCCCTGCTGATGGCCGCCGCCTCCGTCGACCTGCCGGCGATCGTCGTCCCGGGCGGACCCATGAAGACCGGGACCTTCCGGGGTGTCCCGCTCGGCTGCGGGACCGACGTCTGGCGCCTGAGCGAGGAGGTCCGCGCCGGCACGCTCAGCCAGAAGGACTTCCTCGACAGCGAGTCCTCGATGATCAGCAGCCGCGGCCACTGCAACACGATGGGGACCGCGTCGACGATGGCGCTGGTCGCCGAGGCGCTCGGCATGGTCATCCCGGGCCTGGCCGGCACGTCCGCCGTCGACAGCCGGCTGCTCGAGAAGTCGCAGCAGACCGGGCGCCTGATCGTCGAGCTCGTCGCGCAGGAGCGTCGCCCGAGCACCTTCCTGACGAAGGGCTCGTTCCAGAACGCCATCGTCGCCCTCGCCGCCATCGGCGGGTCCACCAACGCGGTCGTGCACCTGCTCGCGATCGCCGGCCGCCTCGGGATCGACCTGACGCTCGACGACTTCGACCGGATCGGCTCGGGTGTCCCCCTGCTGGTCAACCTGCAGCCCGCCGGGACGTTCCTGATGGACGACCTCCAGCGCGCGGGCGGTCTGCTCTCGGTGCTGCGCGAGGTCAAGGACCTGCTCGACCCCGAGGCCCTGACCGTCACCGGCAGCCCCCTGGTCGCCTACCTGGACGAGGCGCGGATCTGGGACCCGGAGGTCATCTCCGTGCGGGAGACCCCGCTGATCGCCGACGCCGGCATCGCCGTGCTGCGCGGCAACCTCGCCCCCGGCGGCGCGATCATCAAGCCCGCCGCCGCCTCCCCCCGCCTGCTCACGCACCGCGGCCGGGCCGTCGTCTTCGACACGATCGAGGACCTGCACGCCCGCATCGACGACCCCGACCTGGACGTCGACGCCGACTCCGTGCTCGTCCTGCGCGGCTGCGGCCCCAAGGGCTATCCCGGGATGCCGGAGGTCGCCAACATGCCGCTGCCGAAGAAGCTGCTCGAGCTCGGCGTCCGCGACATGGTCCGCGTCTGCGACGGCCGGATGAGCGGCACCGCCTATGGGACCGTCGTCCTGCACGTGACCCCCGAGGCCGCCGCCGGCGGTCCGCTCGGGATCGTGCAGACCGGCGACTACATCGTCCTGGACGTCCCGAACCGGCTGCTGACCCTCGACGTGCCGCAGGACGAGCTCGACGCCCGGCTGCCCAGCAGCGCGACGCTGCACGGCTACGCCGCGCCCGTCCGGGGCTGGGAGCGGCTGTACGTCGACCACGTCCTGCAGGCCGACACCGGGGCCGACCTCGACTTCCTGCGGGGCTCGAGCGGCGACAAGGTCTCGCGTGAGTCCCACTGACGTCCCGACCCGGGTCCCCCAGGTCGACACGGCGCTGCTGGAGGCCCTCGAGCGCCGGGTGCCGGACGGCGTGCGCTCTCGCGCCTCCGACCGGCTCGCGTACGCCCACGACGCCTCCCACTACCTGCTGACCCCGCAGGCCGTCGTCGCCCCCAGCACCGTCGGCCAGCTCGCCGGCCTGCTCCGGGACGCGTCGGCGCGGGGCACCGCCGTGACCTTCCGGTCGGGCGGGACCARCCTCAGCGGCCAGGCGTCGACGGACGGCGTCCTCATCGACACCCGCCGGCACTTCCGCGACGTGGAGGTGCTGGACGGTGGCCTGCGGGTCCGGGTGCAGCCCGGTGCGACCGTGCGCTCCGTGAACGCCCGGCTTGCCCCCTTCCAGCGCAAGCTCGGGCCCGACCCCGCCAGCGAGGGCGCCTGCACCATCGGCGGGGTCGTCGCCAACAACTCGAGCGGCATGTCGTGCGGCACCGAGCTCAACAC
>NZ_JBFULZ010000239.1:0-5593 GCF_054049635.1 Cellulomonas sp. P5_C6
GGGCGCGACCGCGCGGGCTAGCGGGTCGACGCGGCCGTGCCTGCGCCGACCAGCTCGTCGTCGGCGAGGCCCCACGCGCGGGCGAGCAGCTCGTACGAGCGGGCCGTGTCCGCCGGGTCGTGCGTGATCGTGGTGATCAGCAGCTCGTCGGCGCCGGTCGCGCGCACCAGGGCGTCCAGGCCGCGGGCCACCGCCTCCGGGTCGCCGACGAGCCGCGTGTCGATCCGGTCCCGCAGCAGCGCACGCTCGGCGTCGCCGCGCAGCTCCCACGGCGTCGTCGTGCCCGGCCGTGGGTACTGGATCGCGCTCGCGCCGCTGCGGATCGAGAGCACCCACTCCGCGAACGGGTCGGCCAGCGCGGCCGCCCGGGACGACGTCTCCGCGACGAGCACGTCGGCCGAGACGACGACGTACGGCTCCGTGAGCACGCCGGGCACGAAGGCGTCCCGGTACGCCGCGACCGTCTCCAGGACCGTCGCCGGGCTCACGTGATAGTTCGCCGCGAGCGGCAGGCCGAGCTCGCCCGCCACGCGCGCGCTCTCCCCCGCGCTGGACGCGAGCACCCAGAGGTCCAGGTCGGAGCCCTCCACCGCCGGGCTGGTGACGACCCGCTCGCCGGCTCGGGCGGTCCCGGCCTGCAGCGCGATGACGGTGGACAGCTCGTCGCGGAAGGGCTCCGGCGTGCGGCCCGCGGAGAGGAACTGCTGGTGCGCGACGAAGCGCGCGCGCAGGTCGGGGTCGGCGAACGTGAACGGCGGCGCCGCGGGCACCGGCAGCCCGTCGACCACCCGGTCCTCCGTCGCCGACGCCGGGACGCGCCCCGCGGTCGGGGCCGACGCGTCGGGCACGGAGGACGTGCTCGGCGGCGGGAACGACGCCCGGCCCAGCCCGAGGTCCACGCGCCCGGGGTGCAGCGCGGCGACGGTCCCGAACTGCTCGGCGGCCACGACGGGGCTGGTGGAACCGAGCAGCACGGCGGCGGACCCGACGCGGATGGTCGAGGTGGCGCTCGCGGTCAGGGCGGCGAGCACGCCGGGCGTGGACGACGCGACGCCCGGCGCCAGGTGGTGCTCGGCGTACCAGACCCGGCGGTACCCGAGCCGCTCGACCAGCTGCGCGCGCTCGACGGCCGTCCGCAGGGCTTCGGCGCCGCTGCTCCCCTCCGGGACGGGCGCGAGGTCGAGCACGGACAGGGGCACGGCACGGCGGGTCATCGGATCTCCTGCAGGGCGGGTCGGGACAGGTGGAAGGCGGGATGCGACGCAGAGACGGGGTCGTCGGCAGACTCCTCGGCGAGGTCGGCCAGGACCCGCCCGATCGCGGGGGCGAACTTGAAGCCGTGGCCGGAGAAGCCCGCGGCGACCACCAGCGGCCCGCGGCGGTCGAGGACGAAGTCGTGGTCGGGGGTCGTCGTGTAGGTGCACGAGATCGGCGCGGGGACAGAGGCGTCGACGCCGGGCAGCCACTGCGCCGCGTACTCCTGCAACAGAGCGAGCTGCGCGGGCTCGGCGGTGAACGTGCGCCGGTCGGGGTCGGTCACGGGGCCGACGGCGTGGAACCCGACCTTGATCCCCTCCCCGGGCGTGCCCAGGCCGTAGGTGCCGCTGGGCCACGGGTGGTCCCCGAGCGGGCGGTGCGTGAAGCTCGGCCAGTCGTCGGGCGTCCCGGTGCGCAGCGCGAAGTGCGCGGGCTGCTCCTGCGTGACGACCAGCGGCGGCGCCCCGGCCCCGAGCAATGCCGAGGTCCACGCGCCGACGGCCAGCACGACGCTGCGAGCGCGGAACGGCCCGACGGATGTCTCGACGAGCACGCCGTCGGCACCAGCGGTCACGGACAGGACCTGCACGCCGTGCCGCACGTGGGCACCGAGCGCCGCGGCGGCGGACTGGAACGCGGCGACCGCGCGGTCGGCGTGGATCCGGCCGGCGGTCCGGGTCTCGTGCAGCACGGTCCCCTCGAACCGCAGCCCCGGCCAGCGCTCGTGCGCGGCCTCGGGCGGGAGCAGCTCGTGCGGGACGCCGCGGGCGACGAAGGCGTCGACCACGCCGGGCGCCGGCTCGCCGTGGCTCACGCCGCCGGTGAGGGTGAGCACCCCGTCGAACGACTGCCACAGCTCGAGCGCCTCTGCCGCGAGGTCGAGGTACTCGGGCCGGTCGTAGGTCTGCCGGTAGATCCGCGAGGCACCGTGGGAGGCGCCGCGCACGTGCCCCGGCTCGAACCGCTCGAGGAGCACGACGTCACGGCCGCGCCGCGCGAGCTGCCACGCGGCGGCGGAGCCCATCACGCCGCCTCCGAMGACGAGGTGGTCGACGACCTGCACAGGTACCTCCAGAGATGGGGGACGAAACTGGTGGCCGGCCGGGCGTCCCCCGACCCCGACCGGCCACCGCGGACGCTCGTGCGAGAAGCACAGCATCCGGTCTGAGGGGTCAGCTCGTCTTGGGCAGACCCGGCGGGTTGGTCTCGGGCTTCTCGATGGCCTCGGCGGACAGGCCCCAGCGCGCGAGCACCTGGGCGTAGGTGCCGTCGTCGAACGCGTGCTGGAGCGCGGCCGTCACGGCCGGAGCGAGCTCGGAGCCCTTGAGCGTGGCCACGGCGATCTGCGCCGTCAGCGGCCAGCCGCCGTTGAGGGTGCCGACGACCTTGAACTGGTCGGGCGCGGTCGCCGCGCTGTAGGCGAGGCTCGCGTTCGGGCCGACGTAGGCGTCGACCCGGCCGGACTGCACGGCCAGCAGCACGTCCGAGTAGTTCTCGTAGTACTCCGGCTCGCCGCCCTTGATCGGCTCCAGGCCCTTGTCGATGTTCTCCTGGTTCCAGGCCAGCAGGATCTTCTCCTGGTTGGTGCCGGAGCCGACGCCGACCGTGAGACCCGCGATGTCCTTGGGCTCCGTGATCTCCTTGACCGTGCTGGAGGCGCTGGTCAGCCAGCCGAGCTGGTCGTTGCGGTACGACGAGAAGTCGTAGAGCTCCTTGCGCTCCTCGGTCACCGTCACGTTCGAGATCACGGCGTCGACGTCGCCCGACTGCAGGGCGAGCGGCCAGTCGGCCCACGCCTTCTGCTCGAGCTCGAGCTTGAGCCCGAGGGCGTCGGCGACGAGGCTGGCGATGTCGGTCTCGTTGCCGATCGGCGTCTTCTCGTCGTCGGCGAGGAAGCCCAGCGGCGGCGCGGCACCGGCCGTCGTGGCGACCTTGAGGACACCCGACTCCTTGACGTCCGCCGGCAGCAGCGCGATGGCGTCCTCGGACTTCGTCGTGTGGATCCGGTCCTGGTCGGGGCTCGTGCTGATGGTCAGACCGGCGGCGGTGGCCTCGGGGGTCGCCGCACCGTCGGTCTCGGCGGAGGCCGATCCGGCGCACGCGGCGAGCGCCAGCAGGGGCACGAAGGCCAGTGCGCTCACAGCACGTCGGAAGGTCGTAGTCACGGGAGGTCTCTCTCTCGGTCGGGAGCGCGACGGGGCGCGCTCGTCACGCCGTCCGCGGGGTGCGGGCGACGAAGAACTGGGGGGTCAGAGCACCTTGTCGAGGAAGGCGCGGGTGCGGGGGTGCTGCGGGTTGTCGAGCACCTGCGCAGGCGTGCCCTGCTCGAGGATCTGGCCGCCGTCGATGAAGACGACGCTCGTGGCCACCTCGCGGGCGAACCCGATCTCGTGCGTGACGACGATGAGCGTCGTGCCCGTCGCCGCGAGGTCCCGGATGACGTCGAGCACCTCGCCGACCAGCTCGGGGTCGAGCGCGGAGGTGGGCTCGTCGAAGAGCACGACCGCCGGCTTGACCGCGAGCGCCCGGGCGATCGCCACGCGCTGCTGCTGCCCGCCGGACAGCTGCCGGGGGTAGGCGTCGGCCTTGTCGGACAGCCCGACCCGGGCGAGCAGCTCGCGCGCCTCGGCCTCGACCTCGGCCCGCGGCCGCTTCTGCGCCGAGATGGGCGCCTCGACGACGTTCTCGAGCGCGGTGAGGTGCGGGAACAGGTTGAAGTTCTGGAACACGAACCCGATGCGGGTCCGCTGCGCCAGGACGTCCTTCTCCTTGAGCTCCTGAAGCGCGCCGTCGGACCGGCGCCGGTAGCCGATGAGGTCGCCGTCCACGGAGATGGATCCGCGGTCGACCTTCTCCAGGTGGTTGATGGCCCGCAGCAGGGTCGACTTGCCCGACCCCGACGGCCCGAGGATCACGGTGACCTCGCCCGGCTGGACCGTGAGGTCCACGCCGTCGAGCACCTCGAGCGTGCCGTAGGCCTTGTGCACGCCCCGCACCTCGACCAGCCCGGCGGCCATCAGAGGGCCCCGTCCGGCGCGGCGGTGGTGGTCCGGACCAGGACGCCACGAGACCGCCCGTAGCCGGGTGGGAGGTCGCCCGGCAGCGGTCGTCCGCTCACGCGCGACCACGCGATCCCCACGCCCCAGCGCGCCCGCTGCAGCGGCGTCGGCGGCAGCTGCCTCAGCGCACCCTTCGCGTAGTGCCGCTCCACGTAGTACTGGATGACGGTGATCACGGTGGTGACGACGAGGTACCAGATGCCCGCGACGATGAGCAGCGGGACCACCCGCTGGTTGCGGCCGTAGATGACCCCGACGATGTAGAACAGCTCGCCGTACGCCAGCACATAGACCACGGACGTGCCCTTGACCAGGCCGATGATCTCGTTCACGGCCGTCGGCACGATGGTCCGCATGGCCTGCGGCAGGATGATCCGGCGCTGCTGACGCGACCGCGGGAGCCCGAGCGCGGCGGCCGCCTCGTGCTGGCCCTGGTCGACGCCGAGGATGCCGCCGCGGACGATCTCGGCCGCGTACGCCGCCTGGGACAGCCCGAGCCCGAGCACCGCGGCGCCGAACTTGTCGATGACGTCGAGGGTGTCGAAGCCGACGAACGAGGGACCGAACGGCACCCCGAGCGTGAGGGTCGGGTACAGGTACGCGAGGTTGTACCAGAGCAGCAGCTGCAGGATCAGCGGCACGGACCGGAACACCCAGATGTAGGCCCACGACACCGACCGCAGCAGCGGCGAGCGCGACAGCCGCATGAGCGCGAGCACGGCGCCCAGCCCGAAGCCGACGACGGCCGAGGCGGCGGTCAGCCGCAGGGTGCCCCACAGCCCATCGAGCACGGACGGCCAGGTGAGGTACTGCCAGACGACGGACCACTCCCACCGGGGGTTGGTCAGCAGCGAGCTCACGACCATCGCGAGGAGGACCGCGACGACGGCCGTGGCGATCCAGCGGCCGGGGTGGCGGGCGGCGTGGACGCGTGGCTCGTCGGCCGGCGGGCGGACGGGCGGCGGGGACAGGACGAGGGACTCGTCCTGGTGCAGGAAGGCGGTGGACACGGTCACTCCGGGGTGGTGAGGGACGGACGGGACGGGGGCGCGTCCGTACAGAGCCACTTCTCGAACGCCAGCGGCCCGATCTCCTCCGGGTCCGCGGCCGTGTCGAACAGGGGTGTGAAGCCGGTCGCCAGGTAGAGCGCGGCGGCTTCGGGCTGGCGCGGGCCGGTGGTCAGGTAGAGCCGCTGGTACCCGGCCGCGACGGCGCGGGTCTCCAGCTCGGCCAGCACCCGGCGCGAGAGCCCCTGCCGGCGGTGCGCCGTGCTGGTC
>NZ_JBFULZ010000240.1:0-5571 GCF_054049635.1 Cellulomonas sp. P5_C6
GCGCGGACCAGACGGCTCGCGGCGCCCCGCCGGCCGTGAGGTGCTGCAGGAACGCCGCGCCGCCCCGGTAGGGCGTCCACGCCGTGGCCGACCCCGAGGGCGCCGACGGCTCGTCGGACGGTGCAGGGTCCTCGGCCTCGACGCGCGCGTGCCGGGCCGGGATCGCGAGGCGCAGCACGTCGTTGAGCGTCCCCGCCCAGCGGTCCGCGACCGCCCGGGCCAGTCGCGCGACCTGCGGGGTGAGCACGGGCTCCGCGGAGACGACCCGCCGGATGGTCACCAGCGCGCCGTCGTGCTCGGCCTCCGCCACCCGCTCCAGCACGTACCCGTTGGCCTCCTGCGCCCCGAACCGCACCTTGACGCGCGTGCCGGGGATCGCCGTGTCCGCCAGCGTCGCGGGCACGAGGTACTCRAAGACCCGGTCGAGGTGCGCCGGCACGAGGTCCAGGCAGACGCGCGCRACCGGCRGGTGCTCGGCGACGGGCACCCCGCCGGCGACGGCCCGCGCACGGCGCCGAGGCTGCGGCAGGCCCTCGAGCATCAGCTGCTCGCCGCCGCCGCTCACGTCCACGGCCTCATCACACCACCGACCGCCGACGTCGGAGCCGGGGCGTGCGCGGCAGGAAGGAGCGGCGTCAGCGCACCGCGGACTGCAGGTCCGCCACGCGGTCGGTGCGCTCCCAGGTGAACTCCGGCAGCTCGCGGCCGAAGTGCCCGTACGCGGCGGTCTTGCGGTAGATGGGCCGCAGCAGGTCGAGGTCGCGCACGATCGCCGCGGGGCGCAGGTCGAAGACCTCGCGGATGGCCGCCGTCAGGCGCGCGACCGGCACCGTCTCGGTGCCGAACGTCTCGACGTACAGGCCGACCGGGTTCGCCTTGCCGATGGCGTAGGCCACCTGGACCTCGCAGCGCCGGGCCAGACCGGCCGCGACGATGTTCTTGGCCACCCACCGCATGGCGTACGCGGCCGAGCGGTCCACCTTCGACGGGTCCTTGCCGGAGAAGGCGCCGCCGCCGTGGCGGGCGATGCCGCCGTAGGAGTCCACGATGATCTTGCGGCCCGTGAGCCCGGCGTCGCCCTGCGGCCCTCCGACGACGAACGTGCCGGTGGGGTTCACCAGAAGCCGGAAGTCCGAGCTGTCGAGCCCGATCGTCTCGAGGACGGGCGCGATGACGTGGTCCGCGATTGCCGGCCGGAGCGTGGTCTCGAGGTGCACGTCGGGGTCGTGCTGGGTGGACAGGACGACCGTGTCGAGCCGCACGGCGCGGTCCCCGTCGTAGCCGATGGTGACCTGCGTCTTGCCGTCGGGACGCAGCCCCGGCACGATCCCCTCCTTGCGCACCAGCGTCAGGCGCTCGGCCAGGCGGTGCGCGAGCCAGATGGGCAGGGGCAGCAGGGTCGGCGTGTCGTCGCTGGCGTAGCCGAACATCAGGCCCTGGTCGCCGGCGCCCTGGGCGTCCAGCGGGTCGAGGTCGGACCCGTCCTCGCGGACCTCGATGGCCTTGTCGACGCCGGCCGCGATGTCGGGCGACTGCTGCCCGATCGACACGGAGATGCCGCACGAGTCGCCGTCGAAGCCGATCGCCGACGAGGTGTAGCCGATGCCGCGGACCACCTGGCGGACGATCTGCGGGATCTCGACGTACGCGCTGGTGGTGACCTCGCCGGCCACGTGCACCAGTCCGGTGGTCACCATCGTCTCGACCGCCACCCGGGCCTGCGGGTCCTGCTCCAGGATCGCGTCGAGGATGGCGTCGGAGATCTGGTCGCAGATCTTGTCCGGGTGCCCCTCGGTGACGGACTCGGACGTGAACAGGCGCAGGTCGGGCTCGGTCATGGCCGACAGCGTAATGGGCGGCCCGGGCGCGAGGTGTCCGATCTCAGCCGCGCGCCAGGACGGCGTCCCACACGGCGTCCGCCACCTGGTCCTTGCTGCCGCTCGCCTCGGCGACCGCCGCGCCCGTCCCGTCGAGGATCGTCACCTCGTTGGCGTCGCTGCCGAACCCGCGCCCGCCACCGACCGCGTTCACGACGAGCAGGTCGGCACCCTTGCGGCGTGCCTTCGCCCGGCCGTGGTCCAGCACGCTGCCCGTCTCGTCGCCGGTCTCGGCGGCGAAACCGACCACCACCTGCCCCGGCCGCAGCCGGTCGGCGGCCAGCTCGGCGAGGATGTCGACGGTCTCGACGAGCTCGAGCACGGTCGGGGCGCCGTCGGGCTGCTTCTTGATCTTGGTCCCGCCGCTGGTCCGCGGCCGGTAGTCGGCGACGGCGGCCGCCATGACGACGACGTCGGCGTCCTTCGCGGCGGCGMGCACCGCGTCGCGCAGCTCGGCACCCGTCTCCGCCAGCACCACGTCGACGCCGGGAGGCACGGGGACGTCGATGTTCGCGGCGACGAGCGTGACGCGAGCACCGCGGGCGTAGGCCGTGCGGGCCAGCGCGACGCCCTGGCGGCCCGACGAGCGGTTGCCGAGGAACCGGACGGGGTCGAGGGGCTCGCGGGTCCCTCCGGCCGAGACCACGACGTGCCGGCCGACCAGGTCACGCGGGCGGTCGGACACCAGGGCCAGCGCGGCGGCGGCGATGTCCTCCGGGTCGGGGAGGCGCCCGAGACCGGTGTCCGCGCCGGTCAGCCGGCCGGCGGCGGGGTCGAGCACGTGCACGCCGCGGGAGCGGAGCGTCGCCACGTTCGCGACGGTGGCGGGGTGCTCCCACATCTCCGTGTGCATCGCCGGGGCGAGCAGCACCGGGCAGCGGGCCACCAGCAGGGTCGCCGTCAGCAGGTCGTCGGCCTGCCCCGCGGCGGCCCGGGCCAGGAGGTCGGCGGTCGCCGGGGCGACGATCACGAGCTCCGCCTGCTTGCCGACCGCGACGTGCGCCACCTGGTCGACGTCCTCGAAGACATCGGTGGTCACCGGCTGGCCCGACAGGGCCTCCCAGGTCGCACGCCCGACGAACTCGAGCGCCGCCCGCGTGGGGACCACACGGACGGCGTGGCCGTCCTCACGCAGCAGACGCAGCAGCAGGACAGCCTTGTAGGCGGCGATCCCGCCCGCGACGCCGAGGACGATGCGCATGGTGGGACTGTCAGCCCTCCGTGGCCTCGGACGTCAGCAGGCCGGCGTCGATCTCGCGCATCGCGATCGAGAGCGGCTTCTCCTGCGGGCGCGTGTCCACGAGCGGCCCGACGTACTCGAGCAGGCCCTCGTTGAGCTGCGAGTAGTAGGCGTTGATCTGGCGCGCGCGCTTGGCCGAGTACAGGACGAGCGCGTACTTGGAGTCGGCACGCTCGAGCAGACGGTCGATGGGCGGGTCGGTGATGCCGGTGGGGGCGGCGACGGTTCCGGACACGGTGATCTCCCGTACGTGAAAGGGGTGGGACTGGTCCCATCCTACCTGGTCGGGATCCCCATCCCGCGGACCAGCTCGTCGGTGGCCCGGTGGACGTCGTCGTTGACGATGACCTGGTCGAACTCCGCCTCGGCCGCCAGCTCCACGCGCGCGGTCGCCAGCCGACGCTCACGCTCCTCGGCGTCCTCGGTCCCGCGCCCGACCAGGCGTCGCTCCAGCTCCGCGAACGACGGCGGGGCCAGGAACACGAAGTGCGCGTCCGGCATGGACTCCCGGACCTGCCGGGCGCCCTGCAGGTCGATCTCGAGGAGGGCCGGCTCGCCGGCGGCCAGCCGCTCCTCGACGGGTCGCCGCGGCGTGCCGTACCGGTTGCGTCCGTGCACGACCGCCCACTCGAGGAGGTCGCCGCGGGACACCATCGCGTCGAACTCGTCGCCCGACACGAACAGGTAGTGCACCCCGTCGACCTCGCCGGGCCGCGGCGGCCGCGTGGTCGCGGACACCGACAGCCAGACCTCGGGATAGCGGGAGCGGACGTCGGCGGACACCGTCCCCTTGCCGACGGCGGTCGGTCCGGCGAGAACGGTCAGCCGGGCAGGCGTCGTCGTCATGGGTGGTGCGGTGCTCCTCGAGCTGAGCGGTGAGGCCCTGTCCGCCTCGAGTCGTTCACCCGAAGCGGTCGACGAGGGCCTTCACCTGGTGCGGTCCGAGACCACGGACACGCCGGGTCTCGGAGATTCCGATCTCGGAGATGATCGCACGCGCCTTGACCTTGCCGACGCCAGGCAGCGACTCGAGCAGCGCGAGGACCTTGAGCTTGCCGATCGTCTCGTCCTTCTGCCCCTGCGCGATCACCTCGGAGAGCGTCCCTTGCGAGTACTTGAGGCGATTCTTGACCTCAGCGCGGGCCTGCCGGGCTGCGGCGGCCTTCTGGAGCGCTGCCGCTCGTTGTTCGGGAGTCAGCGGAGGGAGAGCCACGCGCGTCACCTTCTCGTCGTTGGGCCGGCGATCCAGCACGCATCTACGCGGGACCGTTGGAATGAAACTAGCGAGACGCCTGATGAACGGCAACGTGGACGGACGATCAGTCCGACGGTCTGGCCCCGCGCCTGACCTGCACACGCGCTACGTTGGCCCGGTCGTTGGTCGAGGAGCTGCCATGGGTCACGACACGGTGCTGGAGGGTGCGCGCGAGGCGTCCGCGCGCGGGCGCTGGGCGACCGCGTACGAGAGCTACGCCACGGCCGCGGCCCTCGACGGCCTCGGCTCCGCCGACCTGGCCGACTGGGGAGCCGCGGCCCTCCTGTGCGGTCACGACGACGAGGGCTGCGACCTTCTCGCGTCGGCGTTCGACGCGCTCGTGCGCGACGGCGAGGTCTCGAGGGCGGCCCGCTGCGCTCTGTGGGCGAGCATGAACCTCGGCAACCGTGGCCGTGTGGCGGCCATCGCGGGCTGGATGGAGCGCGGCGCACGGCTCGCGGCCGAGAACCCGGGCTCGGTCGTCCCGGGCTACCTCGCGGTTCCGCAGGCGCGCCGGGCGATCGCCGAGCAGGACACGGCACAGGCGCTCCGGTGCTACCGGCTCGCGTCGGACGTCGCCACGCTGGTCGGGGACCGGGACCTCGGGACGCTCGCCCGGCTCGGCGAGGGMCACGTCCTCATCCTGGCGGGCGAGACGACCGCGGGCCTGGCCGCCCTGGACGAGGTCATGCTCGCCGTCACGACGGGCGGCGCGTCGGCCCTGGTGGTCGGCATCGTCTACTGCGCGGTCATCCGGTTGTGCCGCGAGGCGCTCGACCTGCGCCGGGCGCGGGAGTGGACCCACGCGCTCGACGCCTGGTGCGAGCGGCAGCCCGAGCTCGTGCCGTTCCGGGGCGCGTGCCGGGTCCACCGCTCGCAGGTGCTGCTGGAGGCCGACGACTGGGACGGTGCGCTGGTCGAGGCCGAGGGTGCCGTGGTGGCCCTGTCGCACCCGCGGCAGGCTGACCTCGGCGGCGCCTGGTACCAGAAGGCCGAGGTCCACCGGCTCCGCGGCGAGCTGACCGAGGCGCAGGACGCCTACCGCGCCGCGCACGAGGCGGGTGCCGACCCCATGCCGGGGCTCGCGCTCGTCTGGACGGTGCTCGGCCGGGCGGCCGACGCGCACGAGGCGCTCACGGCCCGGCTCGACGCGCCCGCGCCCTCCCCCGCGATGCTCGCCGCCGCCGTCGAGTCGGCCC
>NZ_JBFULZ010000241.1:0-5404 GCF_054049635.1 Cellulomonas sp. P5_C6
CAGTCGCTGGCCTTCCACGAGCGGCTGGGCTTCCGGCGCGTCGGCGAGCAGGCGACGAAGGGCGGCGCCGTCGTCGTCGCCCTGCTGGCCCGCGACGTGGCCTGACGGGACGAACCGGGCGATACGCTGCCGCTGCGGACCAGCGGCGGTCGCGGGCTCGCTGGTACTCGACCCGGAGGCCCTGATGACGTCCTCGCTCCTCGACTCCCTCGGCGTGACCGTCCCCTCGACGGTTCCCACCCACTGGTACAACCTCGCCGCCGACCTGCCGACCCCGTGCCCGCCGGCGCTCCACCCGGGCACCCGCGAGCCGCTGACGCCGCCCGACCTGGCGCCGCTGTTCCCGATGGCGCTGATCATGCAGGAGGTCAGCACCGAGCGRTGGATCGAGATCCCCGAACCGGTSCGGGAGATCTATGCGCTGTGGCGCCCGTCCCCCCTGATTCGGGCGCGTCGCCTCGAGCGGGCTCTGGGCACACCGGCGCGGATCTACTACAAGTACGAGGGCGTCAGCCCCGTCGGGTCGCACAAGCCGAACACCGCGGTCGCGCAGGCCTACTACAACGCCGCCGAGGGGATCACGAAGCTYACSACSGAGACGGGCGCCGGGCAGTGGGGCGCGTCCCTGGCCATGGCCTGTGCCCTGCTCGGCCTCACGTGCGAGGTCTGGCAGGTGCGCGCCTCSTACGACKCCAAGCCSTACCGCCGGATGCAGATGGAGACSTACGGSAGCATCTGCCACCCGTCGCCGTCGGACCTSACSAAYGCCGGGCGGGCGATGCTCGCGGCAGACCCGGAGACCACCGGCTCCCTCGGCATGGCGATCAGCGAGGCGGTCGAGGCGGCCGCGACCGACCCGGACGCSCACTACTCGCTGGGCAGCGTGCTCAACCACGTGCTGCTGCACCAGAGCGTGATCGGCCAGGAGGCCCTCGCYCAGCTCGACGCGATCGAGGAGAGCGCCGACATCGTGTTCGCCTGCGCCGGTGGCGGCTCGAACCTCGGCGGCCTGAGCTTCCCGTTCCTGGGCCGCAACCTGCGCGAGGGCACGACCACCCGCGTGGTGGCGTGCGAACCGGCCGCGTGCCCGTCGCTGACCCAGGGCGAGTACCGGTACGACTTCGGCGACGTCGCCGGCCTGACTCCCCTGCTCAAGATGCACACGCTGGGCAAGGACTTCGTGCCGCCGCCCATCCACGCGGGCGGGCTGCGGTACCACGGGATGGCGCCGATGGTGTCGCACGCGGTCGAGCTCGGGCTCGTCGAGGCCATCGCCGTCGACCAGGACACCGCCTTCGCGGCCGGCATCGAGTTCGCGCGCGCGGAGGGGATCATCCCGGCTCCCGAGTCGACCCACGCGGTGGCCGGCGCGATCGCGCACGCCCGCGCGGCGACCGAGGCGCAGACGATCGTCATCGGGCTGTCGGGCAACGGCGTGCTGGACCTGCCCGCGTACCACGACTACGTCTGAGCACACGACGGGCCCGCGTCCGGCCGGGACGCGGGCCCTCGTGCGTGCGATCAGCGGATGCTGACCGGCGCGCTCGTGCTCGGCGACACGTTGGCCGTGTCGGACGGGACGAACGTCGCCGTGTAGGTGTGCGTCCCGGACGGCACCGTGCCGATCGCGACCCCGAGCACCACGTTCAGGGTCTTGACGACCGTGGTGCCCTCCCGGATCTCGACCCGGCCCGAGGGCAGCTTGCCGTTGTCGGTCGACACCGTGACCACGGCGACCGACGGGACGAACAGGAACCCGCGGGTCACGGACAGCCCGGTCGTCGTCGTCACCTTCTTCACCACGACCGTCACGGGCGCCGACGCGGAGCCGGTCACCGTGGCGTCGCCGGCGAACCGGGCGACCACGTCGTAGCTGCCCGCCGGGGTGGACGACGCGAGCCGCAGCGTGGCCGTGCCCCCCGACAGCGGTGCGGTGCCGAGCACCGTGGTCCCGGCGACGAACTCGACGGACCCGGTCACCGCTACGTCGGCCGCGACCTTCGCCGTGAGCGTGACGCGCGACGAGGAGGCGTACACCTGGCTCGACGGCGACGCCGTGAGCGACGTGGTCGACGCGGGGACCCCCGCCTCGACGGTGAGCGGGAGCGTCACGGTCGTGCCGCTCGGGCTCGCCACCAGCGTCAGCGTGTGCGCACCGGCAGCGGTCGCCGCGGGCACCGTCACGGACACGTCGGCGTTGCCGCCCGCGACCGGCGCGGTGCCGATCGAGGTGCCGTCGAGCCGGACGTCCAGGCTGGTGTTCTGCGGCGAGCCGAGGCTCGTCAGGTCCAGCTTGGTCACCGGGAACGCCAGCGTGTCACCGGCGGTGACGGAGGACGGCTGGGCCGGCACGCCGACCGCCTGACGGGCGAAGTCCGGGGCCAGGCCCGGGTGCGCCTGCAGGTAGGCGATCCAGCCGTCCCGGTCGATCAGGCCCGAGTCGCGTGCGTCCGTCCCCTGGGCCACGACGCGGAAGTTGTCGCCGCCCGTGGTGAGGAACGAGAACGTCCMGATCCGGTAGCTCGCCGCCGGGTCGATCGGCTCGCCGTTCACCGTGACGGACGTGATGTGCGATCCCGCGGGAGCCGCGGCGTCGTACGTGTACGTCACGTTGTCGGACAGTCCCAGCTGCAGGTACGGACGCGACGGGATGGTGCCGTCCGCGTTGGTCTGCCACTGCTGCTCGAGCATCACCGTGAACTGCGCGCCCGTGAGCGACGTCGTCCAGAGGTTGTTGACGAACGGCAGGACGCCGTTGGCCTCGGCCGTGGTGATCACCCCGTCCGGGGCGTACAGCAGCTCGGCCCTCAACCCGCCGGGGTTGACGACGCCGATCTGCGCGCCGCCCAGGTTGTCCGGGGCGAGCGTGTCCCGCAGGGCGTTGGCCACGAGGTCGCCGAGCGATGACTCGCTCGCCCGGTCGTCACGCGCCGTCGTCGGGGCGGTGTAGCCCGTCGGACCGTAGGTGCCACCGGTGAACGCCGTGGTGATGTCGGCCGTGACCGAGCCGACCGGGACGGACCCGACGGTGTTCGCGTACGCGAGGGCCGCGTTCACGATCGTGTTCACCTGGGCGACCCGGGGGTACTTCGCGACGAGCGCCGCGGCGAAGGCCGCCTCGTTCTGCGCCGGGGTGTTGCCGGCGACCACGGGTGCGACGAGTCGCGGCACGTTCTTCTGCGTGTGCGCGACGACCTCGCCCGTGCTCGGGTCGAACGTCAGCCCGACCTCGCCGATGTACTCGCCGTAGCTGCCTGTCTGGAGCACCGGACGCGTCGTGCCGGGCTCACCCGGGACCGGGCCGGCCCACGCGTACTGCTGGTGCGTGTGGCCGGTGAAGATGGCGTCCACGCTCGCCGCCGTCTCGTCGACGATCTTGGCGAACGCCCCGCCCTGGGCCACCTCGTCCTCGAGGGTGCCGTTCGGCAGACCCTCGCTGGCGCCCTCGTGGTAGCTGGCCACCAGCACGTCGGCCTCGCCGTTGGCCTCGTTGCCGTCGCTGAGCTGCGCGGCCACGCGGTTGACGGCGTCGACCGGGTCGCCGATGTCGATCTGCGTGATCCCACCGGGGCTCACCAGCGAGGGCGTCTCCCCCGTGACCGCACCGATGACGCCGACCTTGACGCCGCCCATGTCGAGGATCGAGTACTCCGGCAGGGCCGGCGTCGTCGTGCCCTTGAGGTAGACGTTGGCGCCGAGGTAGTCCCACTTCGCGTTCGTCTTGTTGGCGATCACGCGGTCCGTGAGGTCCGTGAACCCCTTGTCGAACTCGTGGTTGCCCACCGCCGACGCGTTGAGCTCGAGCGCGTTCAGCACGTCGATCGTCGGCTGGTCCTGCTGGACCGCCGAGGCGAACAGCGAGGCGCTGATGTTGTCACCGGCCGACACGAACGCGACGGGGCTGCCGGCGGCCACCGCGGCGGCCTTCTCCTGCTCGACCGTGCCCGCGAACTTCACCGTGTTGGCGTCGATGCGTCCGTGGAAGTCGTTGATGTCGAGCAGGGTGAGGTTCACGGGCTTGGCGGCACCGTTGACCAGGCCGACGACGACCGGGTCGTGGTCCGAGGACCGGTACTCGTCCGGCGCGTAGTAGAGGGTGCCGTGGTAGTTGTACCGGTCGTACTCCAGCGCGATGGACTCCTCGGCGTTGATCTCCCAGATGTCCGCGCCCGTGGCCCGCTTCAGTGCCGGGCCGTTGAGCAGCACGTGGTCGAGCGAGCCGGACAGGCCGCTGAACGAGTAGGAGTACTGGCCGTCCGCGAGGGTGGTCGCGGCGTCGGCGTACCCAGCGTCGTACAGCGTCTGCAGCGGGTCCTCCCGCGTGTACGAGTTGAAGTCGCCGACCAGCGCCACCGACTTCGCGTCGCCCTGCACGGTCGGCACCCAGTCGCGCAGCGCCTCGGCCTGCCGGACGCGCGACTCGTTCGAGGCGCCCTGACCGTCACCGGTGTCGGCATCGCCCGGCCACGGACCCGCCGAACCCTTGGACTTGAGGTGGTTGACGACGACGAAGAACGGCTCGCCGCCGCCGGCCGGCGTGAACTCCTGGCCGATGGGCTCCCGGGCGTTGCCGAAGGCCTGGTCGTCGCCGCTCAGCGTGCCGAGCGCGTGCGACGGTCCGGTGCGCTCGACGGCCGCGGTGCGGTAGATGATCGCGTTGGTGATGACGTCCATCTCGGCCGCCGGCGGCAGCTCGGTCGACGACGGGACGAACGCCCAGACGTCCGAGCCGGCGGCMGTGTTCAGCGCGGCGACGAGCGTGCCGAGCGCCTCGTCCGGGACGCCGTCGACGGTCGCCGAGTTCTCGATCTCGAGCAGACCCACGACGTCGGCGTCGAGCGCGTTGATCGCCGAGACGATCTTGTCCTGCTGACGCTGCAGGTCGGCCGGGTCCCACGCGCCTCGGGGGGCGCAGCCGGTGTTCACCGTGACGGGGTCGCCGGTGCGGTCGTTGTAGGAGGTGCAGCCCGCCGTGGTCGCGCCGAGCGTCGTGAAGTAGTTGAGCACGTTGAAGGAGGCGATCTTCAGGTCGCCGCCCACCGCGGCCGGGGCCGTCGTGCGGTCGTTCTCGAACGTCACCGCGGCCGGGCCGGGCTGCGTCGGGTTGAGCTTCCACACGTTGTTGCGGAAGTCGACGACGACCGGAGCCGTGACAGTCGCGGCCGCGCCGACGCGGACCGGGTTGGTCAGGCTCACGTAGGGCGGGGTCAGGCCCGAGTTCGCGGCCGACAGGAAGTTCGTCGACGAGCCGTCGTCGAGCACGACACCACGCGCGGCGTTGTCGGCCGCGGCGGCGGCGGCCTCGGCCGAGCCGGGGCGACCGACCTCGGTGGGCTGGATCAGCGGCAGCGTGCCCGCCGCGAGGCCGACCTCGCCGTACTGGTTGGTCGAGTAGGTGTTGGAG
>NZ_JBFULZ010000242.1:0-5349 GCF_054049635.1 Cellulomonas sp. P5_C6
GTCCACCTCGCGACCGGGCACTACTACCCCGCGATCGTCTGGCTCGCCTACCTCCTGTTCGGCCTCGCCCTCGGCCGCAGCGACCTGCGCGACCGCTGGCTGCGGGCCGTCGGCGCCCTCGTGGGCGTCGGCCTGGTGATCCTGGGGCACGGCGGGTCCTGGGTCGCGCTGCACGTGTTCCACTGGCCGATCGGGCTCGCGACGAGCGAGCCGCACTCGTCGACCACCTTCGAGGTGGTGGGCAACCTCGGCGTCGCGCTGCTGGTCATCGCGGCGTCCCTCGCACTCGCCGAGCGGTGGCCGGGCGTCCTCGCACCCCTCGCCGCCGTCGGGTCGCTCGCCCTGACCGCCTACACCGTGCACGTCGTGGCCATCGCGGTCCTCGGGCGGACCGTCGTCTACGACGCGACGGTCGAGGTCTGGCTGGCGTTCCTGCTCACCACGATCGCCCTCTGCTGGCTGTGGGCGACGACGATCGGGCGCGGCCCGCTCGAGTGGGTGCTGCACCGGGTCTCGACGCGGGCCGCCGACGTGGCGCCCGACGAGCTGCCCGACCGCGTGACCGTCCCCTGACTACGCGCACTCCCAGACGACCTGGACGGCGTCGCTCCGCAGCCCGACCAGCCACCGGTCGTCCGGCGCCTGGATCGCGTACAGGGCGTCCGCCGCGAGGAAGCCGGCGTCGTCCGCGTACGGGTAGCCGGCCGCGACGCCCGTGACGATCTCGCCCGACTCCGACAACGTCCCCGAGTTCTCCTCGTGCCACGCACGCACCGCGCGCGACAGGGGGTTGCCTCCGTCGACCGGGACGTACACCCGGTGCCCGTCCGGCGTCGTCCCCGCGGCGCGCCACTGCGACGCGACATGATCGGCCTCCTCGGCGAAGGTCCCGCCGAAGCACGCACTGTCGCCCGGGGACATCGCGACGGCCCCACCCACGGTCCCGCCCCAGCCCACGCCCTCGCGCTGCACGCCGTCGTCCCAGGTGATCGCGGCGTAGTCACCGCCGGGAGCGTCCTGTGCACCGAGCTCGATCGTGGAGCCGAGCGGCAACGTCAGGGCGTACGACACGTTGGTGACCCCGTCCAGGAACGACGAGGCGTGCGTCTGTGCGACGAGCGACTGGGCACCCATGGGCACCAGCACGGTGCTCTCCTCGCCCTGGCCACCGAGGAGCGGCGTGCCGTACCCGAGCGCCCACTGGTCGAAGAACTCGCCCGTGGTCGTCCTCGTCGTCGTCACCACGTAGCCGTCGCCCAGGTCGATCGCGTGCGGCAGCGTGAGCGTGTCGTAGAACGTCGCCTCGTCGCGGACGACCGCCGACGGCTCGAGCGCCTGCCGCATGCACGGGTCGCCGGTTCGCGCGCTCGGGCACGCGATCGATCGCGCTCCGGCGGCGTCTATCTCGTACAGGCCCCCGATCGGGCTGCCACCGTACGACTCCGGCTCGACGACGACGTAGATCGTGGCCTCGCCGCGGGTGCCCACGCGGTACACGCTCCCGTACCGCGTGCCGTACCCGTCGTCGCCGATCAGCGTGGCGTCGAGCTCGGGCACGCGTACGGGCGTCTCCCAGACCTCACCCGTCCGAGGAGCGCTCAACCGTGCGACGACCGTGGCGTCGTCGATCGACTCCGCACGCACCGCTGGTCCGGTCGGCGTGGGGGTCGGGCTCGTCGTCGGGGCCGGGGTCGAGGTCGGGGTGGGGATGGGGCTCGCCGTCACCACCGGGGTGACCGGCTGGGGCGCGCGGTCGGCCGCGCCGAACCAGACGCCGACGCCGACGACGGCCACGGCCGCGACGCCCGCGAACGACTCCGTGGTGCGGCGGGCGATCCGGCGACGGCGGGCCGCGGACCGCACGAGGTCCAGGCGGCCGCCCGGCAGGGGGGCCGCCGAACCCTCGATCTCGTCGGCCGCGCGGTTCATCAGCTCATGCAGGTCAGCGCTCACGGCGCACCTCCGTCGGGGTCAGGCTGCGCACGGAGATCCGCTCCACGGGGACGGCCGCGCTGCCGAGCTCGGCGTTGAGCCGCGCGAGCCCGTCGGACGTGTACCGCTTGACCGCCCCCTCGGACAGCCCGAGGGCAGACGCGGTCTCGACGACGGAGAGGTCCTCCATCTGCCGGAGGACGACGCACGCGCGCTCCCGCGGGCTCAGGGTGGCGAGCGCCCGGACGACGTCCGCGCCGGGGAGGCGATCCTCGTGGACCGCCGCGACGGGGGTCTGCGCGGCCGCGCGGGCCAGCAGGCGGGCCTCGCGGGTCCTGCGCCGGCCGGCGTCGATCGCGCGGGAGGCGATGGCCCGACGCACGTAGGCCTCGGCCTGCTCGACCGAGCCGAACCGCGCGCGCCCGGAGAAGGCGGCGATGAGCGACTCCTGCACGAGGTCGTGCGCATCGGTCGGCGAGGCGGACACCAGGCTCGCGTGCGCGACGAGGCGCCCGTACCGCTCACGGGCGACCTGCTCCAGCAGGTCCTCCCACCGTCTGCTCACGCACCACGCTCCCTCGCCGAGACTCCCGAACCCATAACGCCTGTCGACCCGTGCGGCGTTGGGGTTGAGGTTCTAGGCGAGCAGAGCGACGACCGCGAAGACCACCGCGAGCAGCGGGAACGCCCCCTGCGTGGCGGCGGCCCGGGCCATGCTGCGGTTGGTCGTGACGAGCACGAGTGCCGCCGCGAGCATCGAGCCGCAGGCCAGCAGGATCAGCGCCAGGCCGACGGTCTCCTGGCCCGCGAGCGCCAGGACCGCACCGACGATCGCGCCGATGGCGAGGAACAGGTTGTAGAAGCCCTGGTTGTACGCCCACGGCTTGACCGCCGGCACGTCCTGCGTCCGCGTCTGGAACCGCGCGTGCACCGACGGACGTTCGAACAGGACCGACTCGTACACGAAGAACAGCACGTGAAGGAGGGCGGCGAGGACGGCGAAGACCGCCGCGGCGATGACCATCCGGGCAGTCTGCCAGCCACGCCTACCCTTGTGGTGTGCCCCTGACCGTTGCTCCCGCGCTCGACGCCACGACCTGGGCGTCGCTCGCGGCCGCGCACGCCGAGCGCGCCGACGCCTTCACGGCCGACCGACGCGAGCGCCGGTCGCGACACCAGAAGCACGCGATCGAGGACTTCCTCTTCGAGTACTACCCGGTGACCCCGGCGGCCCTGCGCCGCTGGCACCCCGGCGTCGGCGTCGCGCTGGAGCTCCCTGCGCCCCACGCCGACTGGCGCTGGTACCGGACCGTCGACGGCACCGCCACCCTGGACGTCGACGCGTTCGTCGCCGAGCGCGGGGACACGGTGCGGTTCGTGAGCGGCCTGCTCGGTGCCACCCTCGGGCGCCCCGCGTTCACCGGCTGCTTCGGCCTGCACGAGTGGGCGATGGTCTACCGCGAGAGCGACGACGAGCACCGCCACCCGCTCCCCCTCCGCCTCGGACGGGCCGGCACCGACGCCGTCGTCGAGACCCACCGGATCCGCTGCTCGCACTTCGACGCCTACCGGTTCTTCACGCCCGAGGCCGTCGACCTGAACACCCTGCGCCCCACGCGCGAGACCCAGGTCGCGATGGAGCAGCCCGGCTGCCTGCACGCCGGCATGGACGTCTACAAGTGGGCCACCAAGCTGGGCCCGGCCGTGCCCGGCGCGCTGCTGCTCGACTGCTTCGAGCTCGCTCGAGACATCCGGACCCTCGACATGCAGGCCTCGCCGTACGACGTGACGACGTACGGCCTCGACCCGGTCGCCATCGAGACCCCCGAGGGCAAGGCCGAGTACGTGGCGCGGCAGCGTGGCTTCGCCGAGCGCGGGAACGTGCTGCGCGGCCGGCTGGTCGACGTCTGCGACGCCGTGCTGTCCTGAGCGCGGCGAGCATCGCCGAGGTGCTCCGACCGTACGATGCGAGGACGCGACGACGGAGGAGCACGGAATGCCGGAACCCGCGCAGCTGCTCCTCGTCGAGGACGACCGCCAGCTCGCGTCCATGCTCGAGCAGATCCTCGTCGCCGAGGGCTACGAGGTCGACGTCGCGCCGGACGGCCAGCGGGGCCTGCACCTGGGCCTGACGCGGTCGTACGACGTCATCGTGCTGGACCGGGGGCTCCCTGCGATCGAGGGCCTGGACCTCCTGGGCCGGCTGCGGTCGAAGGGCGTCGCCACGCCCGCGCTGGTCCTCTCCGCGCTCGGCAACCCCGCGGACCGCGTGGCCGGGCTCGACGCCGGCGCCGAGGACTACATGAGCAAGCCGTTCGACGTCGACGAGCTCGCGGCCAGGCTGCGGGCGCTGCGGCGACGACGCTACGAGCACGTCGGGTCGCTGGCGGTCCCGGCGGGGACGCTCGACGTCGAGACCCGGCAGGTCACCCTCGCGTCCGGGGGCCTCGTGGACCTCTCGGAGCGGGAGTGCTCGTTGATCGAGCTGCTCGCCCGGCACCCGCGGCAGGTGTTCAGCCGGCGCGACATCCTCGATCGGGTGTTCACCGACGCCGAGGACGAGGGCGTCGTCGACACGTACGTCTACTACCTGCGCCGCAAGCTGGGACGGGCGAGCGTCGCCACCGTCCGCGGCGCGGGGTACCGGCTGGGCGCCGGATGACCGCCGAGCCCGCCACAGCGGCCGAGGGCGAGGTCCTGCGCCGCACGTCCCGCCGACTGGGCCTGCAGACGGCCCTGCTGGTGCTCGCCTGCCTGGCCGTCGTCGGCACCGCGGTGCTGCTGGTGGTGATCCGGGCCCAGGGCGAGTCCGCGACGTCGCGGCTCGAGGGCGCCGTCCACTCGATCGACGACGCCCACGACGCCCCGCCGGGGATGTGGGTCGCCGTGGCGTCGCAGCGGGGCCTCTCGGTCTCCGACGACCTGCCCGAGAGCCTCCCCGACCTCGACGCCATGCGGGAGGTCGCTCAGTCCGGCGAGGACGTCTGGACCACCGCGCGCACGGACGCCGGGACGGTGCGCGTGCTCACCGGCTCGCACGGCGACACGGTCGTGCAGGCCGCGCTGAACCCGGCGGAGAGCCGCGAGGAGCTGCAGCGGCTCGTCCTCGCCCTGCTGGTCGCGAGTGCCGTGGGCATCGTCCTCGCCGGGCTCGGTGCCGTCTGGCTGACCCGTCGAGCGGTGCAGCCGATGGTCGCCGCGCTGAGCCTGCAGCGCCGCTTCGTCGCCGACGCGAGCCACGAGCTGCGGACTCCGCTGACGCTGCTGTCGACGCGCGCGCAGCTGCTGGACCGGCACATGACCGCCGACTGGGGCACCACCGGGCCGGACAGGGTCCAGCACGACGTCGACGGCCTGCTGGCCGACGCGGCGGCGCTCACCGCGGTGCTCGACGACATGCTCCTCGCGGCCGACGCC
>NZ_JBFULZ010000243.1:0-5317 GCF_054049635.1 Cellulomonas sp. P5_C6
GTGTTCCAGTCGGACGTCGTGTACCTCACGGTGCAGGCCGCCGCCGGCGTCGTGGGGATGACCGTCGGCGTCGGCGTCGGCGTTGGGGTGGCCGTCGGCGTCGGTGAAGCCGTCGGCTTCGGGGTCGTCGGGGTGGGCGTCGGCGTCGGTGACGTCGTGGGGTCGGTGCCCGTCAGGTTGCCGACGACGATGCCGCGGCCGTTCGTCGCGACGTACACCCGGCCGTACACGTCGGGGTCACCGATGACGTTCTCGCCGGTCCAGCCCCACTGGTGCTGGTCGTCGTTGATCCGGACCCAGGTGGCGCCGGCGTCGATCGAGCGGAAGATGCCGCGCACCCCGCCGATCTTCGAGGACGTGTAGATCGCCGGGTAGGTCGCGCCGGGCGCTGCCTTGCCGAACCCCACGGTGTCGCCCTGCTCGACCGCCGCATTCTTGGTGAAGGTCGCGCCCGAGTCGGTCGAGTGCCACAGGCCGTAGGCGCCGCCCTTGTCGTCACCGCCCGCGAGCCAGACGTCGCCCTCGCGGCCGAAGACCGCGGAGAAGCGCGCGGGACCCGCCGCGGGCAGACCCGTGGCCTTCGACGCCGTGAACGTCACGCCGCCGTCGACCGAGGTCCAGAACGTGCCCGCCGAGAACGCGTAGAACTTCAGCGGGTTGACGCGGTCCGACTCGACGCGCGCACCGATGGGTGCCCCCGTCGACCTCGTCCAGCTCGAGCCCAGCGTCGAGGACGTGTAGACGCCGCCGCCGTCGGTGCTCCAGACGATGCGGCCGCCGTCCGCACCGATCGCGATCGTGCCCGGACCGGTCACGCCGGGGGGCTCCTGGCCGGCCCACCACGAGCTGCCGCCCGACGTCGAGATGCCGATCCGCGACACCCCGGCGTCGCCCTTGCCCACCCGGACCATCGTTGCGGGCGTCTTCTCGGCGAAGTCCACGCCGGTGATCGAGCCCAGGGCGGGCGCGGTCGACGAGTACGCCGGCGGGACCTTGGTGATGTCGCTGTGCACGAACCCGCCGATGTCCCCGAGCCCCGAGATCAGCTGCGTGGCGCCCGGGGGAGAGGCCAGGTCGAGCACGGCCGTCTCCTCGAGCCCCTGCGCCCGCACGCCGATGGCGACCTTGCCGCCGGTGTCCCACGCGGTGAGGTTGGAGCCGCCGTAGACCGTCGCGCCTGTGCCGTAGAGGAACGAGCTCGAGTCGAACGGGTCGATCTCGAAGGACTCGGTCATCCAGCCCAGCTTCGGGCTCGGTTCCGGGGGAGCGGCCCGCTTGCCGAAGTCGAGCCACGGCGCCCCCGAGATGTCGAGGGAGTAGCGCAGCGTCCGGTCCGGGTAGCCGTTCCAGTCCCAGATCCGGGACCACGTGGCGCCGCGGTCGGTGGACCGGAACACCTGGATGTCCGGGAACCACGAGATCTGCGTGACGGCCATGATCGTGTTCGGGTGCTGGCGGTCGATGGTCAGGCCGCTGTACCCGAAGTAGTTGTCGCTGCTGCTGGAGGGCACGGGGCTGATCTGGGTCCAGACCCCGGTCGCCGCGTCGAGCCTCCAGAGGTCGCCGTGGCCGCCGTCGTACGGACCGCCGGTGTCGCTCGTGGCGATGTAGAGCTGCTTGCCGACGGAGTCGAAGACGCCCTTGTGCGCGATGAACCCGGTCGGCTGGCCGGCGACCCGCGACCAGGTCGCCCCCGCGTCGGTCGACCGGTAGACGGTGTTGTCCTTGTCGGCGACGCCCACGTAGATCGTCCTGGTGGGGGAGCCCTTGGTGCCGCTGGTCGGGTCGAACGTGACCCACACGACGCCCTGGTTGGTGGTCAGGTACCCGTTGGGGTCGCTCGGGTCCTGCACGTAGGTGCCCACGTTGGTGAAGCTCGAGACCTTCGCCCAGGTGACACCCGAGTCGGTGCTCCGCCACAGGCCGTTGCCGCCCTCGGTCCCGAAGTACAGGACGCGGTCGTCGTTGGGGTCCACCTGCAGGCGCTCGCCCATGCCGCGGCCGGGCATGTTGCCGCCGACCTTGAACGGCAGGGCGGTCGTCGCCCACGTGGCTCCGCGGTCGGACGAGCGCAGGATCGCGCCGTTGTTCGGGTCCCAGCCGTTCGTGTACATGCCCGTCGCGACGAACACCTTGTTCGGGTTCACCGGGTCGGTGGCCAGCGACAGGACGCCGTTGTGCCCCCAGTCGGACCAGCCGATGCTGTCGAGCAGCGGAACCCACCGCGTGGTTGTCTGGTCGAGGCGGTAGGCGCCGCCGATGTCGGTCCGGGCGTACACGAGCCCCTTCTCCGACTGGTTGTAGACGATGCCGGGGACGAACCCACCCCCGACCACCTCGACGTTGCCCCACGTGTACGGGGTCGTCGCGGCGTGCGCGGGTTCCTGGGTGGCGACGGCGACGAACGCGCAGGCGACCAGGGCGCTCGCGGCGGCGACGGCCGCGAGCCGGGCCGGGGTGCGGGGTACGAGCGAGGGGGCGGGCATCCGCGGCACTCCTTCGTGAGGGCGGGAGGGCACCGGGCGGCCTTGCCCGGGGACCCTGAGGGCCACCGCGGGGCGACGGCCGCCGCGACCGTATCGACGCGCTCCGCAGCCGCAGCAGGTCGCGAATCGTTTAGCCCGTCTCGGGACGGACCGGACCAGGTGCTGGTCGCCGCGTGCACAGGGGGTCGGCGAGCGGTAGAACCGGAGCATGAGCCGCGACCGCGACCTGACGTCCGACCCTGCCGCCGAGCACCTCGCCGACCGCGAGCACGCCCAGGCGGAGCTCGATGCTGCCGACGCACGATCCGGTGGCAACCCCGACCGCGCCCCGCGGTCCCTCCACGCCGTCGAGCTCGAGGCCGACGACGAGGCCATCGCCAGCAGCGACGAGTGGGACGACCCCGAGCGTCTCTAGCCCAGCCGGACCCCGCACTCCCACACACCCTGCAGGAGCGTCTGACCGTCGGCTCCCTGGATGACCGGGACGCCGTCAGGCCGGCGCGCCGCGGCCTGCTCCGCGCGCACCGCCTCCGTGGTCGGCGCCGGGACGCCGTGCGCCAGCACGTGCTCGCTGAAGGTCAGCTGCCGGATCAGGATCGCCTGCACGTGGTCCGGGAAGCGCTGGGCCGCTCCCGCGTAGATCTGCGGGTCGCGCTGGCCGTCGTCGCCCACCAGCATCCAGCGGACGTCCGGCAGCTCCTCGAAGAGCCGTCGCAGCTGGGCGACCTTGTGCGCGGGGCCGCTGCGGAACCAGCCGCTGTTCGTCGGGCCCCAGTCCGTCAGCAGCAGCGGGCCGGCCGGGTAGCGCCACCGGCGCAGGAACCGGGCGATCGCCGGCGCCGCGTTCCAGGCGCCCGTCGACAGGTAGACGACCGGGACCTCCTGGCCGCCGGCGCGCAGCTCGCTGTAGAGGCGCGCCATCCCCGGCACGGGCTCGCGGGCGTTCTCGTGCCGCATCAGCACGTTCCACGCGGCCACGAGGGGCCGGGGCAGGCGGGTGACCATGACGGTGTCGTCGATGTCGCTGACGATGCCGAACCGGCTCCCCGGCCCGATCACGTGCACCGGGGCGAGCGCGACCCTGCCGTCCGTCGTGGTGAGCCGGACGTCGTGCCAGCCGGGCGTGAGGTCCGCCGCGAGGACGGCGTCCACGTACCCGCCGCGGTCGGTCACCACGTGGTGGGTCCGGTCCCCGACCTGGACCTCGAGCTCGGCGCCGGACACCTGGGCGGTCGCAAAGCTGCGCCAGCCGCGCACGGCGCTGGCCGACCGGGCGCCGACCTGGGCGTCCGACCCGGCACCGGGAAGGTCGTCGTCCCCGACGTGCGGTGCCGCCAGCACCGTGCGGGCCAGCACGCGCACCCACCCGGGCGCGCCGTACCCCGCGTACGGCTCGATGCGGACGGTCCATCCGCGGCGCCGCAGGCCGCCGGCGACGGCGCGGTCGAACCCGTCCTCGAGGCGGGCGGCGAGGTGGGTGCGCGGGATCGCCGACGTCGGACCGGCCGGACGCGCCGAGCGGAGCACCGGCCCGCCGCGGGACGAGCCGACGACGGGCCGGGCGCTGGGGGGAGGCGTCACGCGACGTCCTTGGCGGCGGCCTTCCGTGCAGAGGCCTTCTCGGTCTCGGACTGGCCGGTCGTGAGCGCACCGCCGACGGACTCCAGGTGGGCGCGGACGAACCAGTGGAAGAGCTCCAGCTCGTGCAGGTGCCCGATGAGCAGGTCGTTGGTGACGTCGTCCAGCTCCTCGACGTCCTTGGCCGCCTTGCGGTGCGCCTCGATGACGCCCACGTAGACCACGTCGAGCGCTCCGAGGTGGGCGATCGCGCTGTCGCGGCCGATCGAGTAGTCGTCCCACGTGCGGTTCTTCACCAGCGCGCCGGGGGTGCCGACGGGCGCGACTCCCAGCGTGGCGATCCGCTCGGCGATGGCATCGACCATGAGCCGGACCGCGTCGACCTGCGGGTCGAGCATCTCGTGCACCGCGATGAAGTGCGGACCGACCACGTTCCAGTGGATGTGCTTGAGCGTCAGCGCGAGGTCGTTGAGGGCGTCCAGCCGCTCTTGCAGGACGGCGGCGACCTGCGCGCCCTCCTTCGGGGTCAGGGACGGGACGGTGTACTTGGGCAACGCCATGACAGCTCCTTCGGTGCAGTTCGCGGGGTGTCTTCCCGAACTACCGACCACGCTGCCAAACGTCGACGCGGGCCGCCATCCGAACGGGCTCAGGCGAACGGATCTCCGCGCTCGGCGTAACGCGCCGCGACCTCGTCGGGGCCCAGCTGCATCAGTCCCGGGCCGATCTCGTCCCACCAGCGCGGCGCGGCCACGTGCGGAACGTCCCGACCCCGCAGCGAGTACGGCGTGATCGTCGTCTTCGCGGGGTGGTTCTGCGACCAGTCGATGAGCACCTTGCCGCCGCGCAGGTCCTTCTTCATGATCGCGACGACCTGGCCGGGGTGCGCCGCCGCGATCTCGTAGGCGACGTCGCGCGCGTACTGCCGGACCTCCATCACGCTCTGCGTGCCCGGCAGGGGCGCGTACAGCTGCATCCCCTTGCTGCCGGACGTGACCGGCACCGTGACGTCCAGCCCGTCCTCGCGCAGCCGGTCGGCGACGAGGTGCGCCACGGCCGCGCACTCGGTCAGTCCCGCGGGCGCGCCCGGGTCCAGGTCGACCACCAGCCGGTCCGGCTTGTGCACCTTGCCGCGCGGACCGACCCGCCACTGCGGCGTGTGCAGCTCGAGCGCGCCCTGGTTCGCCGCCCACACGAGCCCCGCGAGGTCGTCCAGGAACGGGAGCTCCAGCTCCGCGCCCTCGTCGTTGGAC
>NZ_JBFULZ010000244.1:0-5234 GCF_054049635.1 Cellulomonas sp. P5_C6
ACGCTGGTCATGGCGCCGAACAAGACGCTCGCGGCGCAGCTGGCCACGGAGTTCCGCGAGCTGCTGCCCAACAACGCCGTCGAGTACTTCGTCTCGTACTACGACTACTACCAGCCCGAGGCGTACATCGCGCAGACGGACACCTACATCGAGAAGGACTCGTCGATCAACGACGAGGTCGAGCGCCTGCGCCACTCGGCCACCAGCTCCCTGCTCACCCGGCGGGACGTCATCGTCGTCGCGTCCGTCAGCTGCATCTACGGCCTGGGCACGCCGCAGGAGTACGTCGACCGCATGGTGACGCTCTCGGTGGGCGACCAGGTGGACCGCGACCAGCTGCTGCGCAAGTTCGTCACCATGCAGTACACCCGCAACGACATGGCCTTCACGCGCGGGACGTTCCGCGTCCGCGGCGACACGGTCGAGATCATCCCGGTGTACGAGGAGCTCGCCATCCGGATCGAGTTCTTCGGCGACGAGATCGAGGCGATCGCGACCCTGCACCCGCTCACGGGCGACGTCGTGCGGTCCGAGAAGCAGATGCACATCTTCCCGGCCACCCACTACGTCGCCGGCCCGGAGCGCATGGAGCGCGCGATCAACGGCATCGAGCTCGAGCTGGAGGAGCGGCTGGCGGAGCTGGAGCGGCAGAACAAGCTGCTCGAGGCCCAGCGGCTGCGCATGCGCACCACGTACKACATCGAGATGATGCGCCAGATCGGCTCGTGCTCGGGCATCGAGAACTACTCGCGGMACATCGACGGGCGCAGTGCGGGTACCGCGCCGAACACGCTGATCGACTACTTCCCCGAGGACTTCCTGCTGGTCATCGACGAGTCGCACGTGACGGTGCCGCAGATCGGGGCGATGTTCGAGGGCGACATGTCGCGCAAGCGCGCGCTGGTGGACCACGGCTTCCGGCTGCCCAGCGCCACCGACAACCGCCCGCTGCGGTGGGAGGAGTTCGTCGAGCGGATCGGTCAGACGGTCTACCTGTCCGCGACGCCCGGCAACTACGAGCTGTCGATCTCCGACGGCGTGGTGGAGCAGATCATCCGGCCCACCGGCCTGGTGGACCCGCAGGTCGTGGTCAAGCCGACGACGGGCCAGATCGACGACCTCCTGGGGGAGATCCACGACCGGGTCGAGAAGGACGAGCGGGTCCTGGTCACCACGCTGACCAAGAAGATGGCCGAGGACCTCACGGACTACTTCCTGGAGAAGGGCGTCCGGGTCCGGTACCTGCACTCCGAGGTGGACACCCTGCGCCGGGTCGAGCTGCTGCGGGAGCTCCGGCTCGGTGAGTACGACGTGCTGGTCGGCATCAACCTGCTGCGCGAGGGCCTGGACCTGCCCGAGGTGTCGCTGGTGGCCATCCTCGACGCCGACAAGGAGGGCTTCCTGCGTTCGGGGCGCTCGCTCATCCAGACCATCGGCCGCGCCGCGCGCAACGTCTCYGGCGAGGTGCACATGTACGCGGACCGGATCACCGACGGCATGGCGCTGGCCATCGAGGAGACCAGCCGCCGCCGCGAGCGCCAGGTCGCCTACAACCTCGAGAACGGCATCGACCCGACCCCGCTGCGCAAGAAGATCGGCGACATCACCGACCTCCTGGCGCGCGAGGACGCGGACACGGCGGAGCTGCTCGGGGGCGGCGGACGGCAGACCAGCCGCGGCAAGGCGCCCGTGCCGGGCTTCGGCTCGAAGAAGGGTGCGCCGCGCGACGAGCGGACCCGTCTGACCGGCGCCGCCGCCGGAGAGCTGGCGGACCTGATCCAGCAGCTGTCGGACCAGATGCATGCGGCGGCCGGGGAGCTCCAGTTCGAGCTGGCGGCGCGGCTGCGCGACGAGATCTCGGGCATGAAGAAGGAGCTGCGGCAGATGCAGGCCGCCACGGCCTGAGGGGGAGCGGGGAGCGGGATGGCTGTTCCGGTGCAGGTGACGTTCGACGCGGCGGACCCACGCGCGCTCGGCCGGTTCTGGGGCGAGGTGCTCGGTTATGTCGAGCCGCCGCCACCGGACGGCTTCGCCAGCTGGGGCGCGTACGTCGACACCCTGGACCTCCCCGTCGAGCAGCGGGACGCCCTCTACTACGTGGTGGACCCCGACGGTGTCGGCCCGCGGCTCCTGTTCCAGCGGGTGCCCGAGGCCAAGACGGCGAAGAACCGGGTGCACCTCGACGTCAACGTCGGGGAGGGCCTCGATCCGGCGGACCGTCCGGCGCTGTGCCGTCAGCGTGCGGCCGAGCTGGTGGAGCTGGGCGCCACGCAGCTGCAGGTGTTCGTCGACGAGGACGGCCCGGGGTCGTTCTGGATCGTCATGGCCGACCCCGAGGGCAACGAGTTCTGCCTGCAGTAGGCGGCGCGGAGACTCACGACTGCCATGAGGCTGTGCGTGGCCTATGCTTGCGCCCGTTGAAGGGGAGTACCCCAGACACGATCCCGTCGTCATCACGGACCCGTTCGCACGGGGCCCGGCTGGATCGGTCCGCGACTGCACCACGCGGGCGGGGGAGACCTTCGGTACCGATGCAACTCTCGTACCGGAGGTATTTCCATGGACGTTGCCGGCTGGGTCTGGGCAGCGACGGCGATCGGCATCGTCGGCCTGATCGTCTTCGACTTCTACGCGCACGTGCGCACGCCGCACGCCCCGACCTTCAAGGAGTCGGTGCGCTGGTCGATCTTCTACATCGCGCTCGCCCTGCTGTTCGGCGTCGTGCTGGGGATGGTGTGGGGCTGGGGTCCGGGCACGGAGTACTTCGCCGGGTACATCACCGAGAAGAGCCTCTCGGTGGACAACCTGTTCGTCTTCCTCATCATCATGACCAAGTTCGCTGTGCCCCGGGAGTACCAGCAGAAGGTGCTGCTGGTCGGCGTGGTCATCGCGCTGGTGCTGCGGACGGTGTTCATCCTGGCCGGCGCCGCCGCCATCGACCAGTTCTCGTGGGTCTTCTACATCTTCGGCGCCTTCCTGATCTACACGGCGGCCAAGCTCGCCGGCGAGCACCACGACGCGGAGCACCCCGATCCCCGCGAGCAGCGTGACGGCATCGCCGTGCGGCTGCTCAAGCGGGTGCTGCCGACGACGGAGGAGTACTACGGCGACCGCCTGACGGTGCGGATCGACGGCAAGCGGCTGTTCACCCCGATGCTCGTGGTGATGGTCGCGATCGGCTCGACGGACGTCCTGTTCGCGCTCGACTCGATCCCCGCCATCTACGGACTGACCGACGAGCCGTACATCGTGTTCACCGCGAACGCGTTCGCGCTGCTGGGCCTGCGGCAGCTCTACTTCCTCATCGGCGGCCTGCTCGAGCGGCTGGTGTACCTCTCGCAGGGCCTCGCCGTCATCCTCGGCTTCATCGGCGTGAAGCTCGTGCTCCACGCGCTGCACGTCAACGAGCTGCCCTTCATCAACAACGGCGAGCCCGTCGCGTGGGCCCCCGAGATCCCCATCTGGCTGTCGCTCGCCTTCATCCTCGGCACCCTCGCGGTCGCCACGGTGGCCAGCCTGCTGAAGACCCGAAACGACGAGCGCGCCTCGTCGACCGAGAACTGAGGACCACCCGTTGCACGTCGACTCGCTCGTCTGGATCGTCTCGCTCGGACTCGCCGGCGCGTTGCTCGTCGTCGACGTCGCCATCGTCGGGCGGCGGCCGCACGTGCCGTCGACCGCGGAGTGCCTGCGCTACCTGGCGGGGTACATCGGCCTCGCGGTGCTGTTCGGCTTCTGGGTGTGGGGCTACTACGGCGCGGAGTTCGCCGGCCAGTTCTACGCCGGCTGGCTGACCGAGTACTCGCTCTCGGTGGACAACCTGTTCGTGTTCCTGCTGATCATGGGCAAGTTCGCCGTCCCGCGTGCCTACCAGCAGACGGCGCTGCTCATCGGCATCATCCTGGCGCTGATCTTCCGCGGGATCTTCATCTGGGCCGGCGCGGCCGTCATCGACGCGTTCAGCTGGGTGTTCTACCTGTTCGGCGCGTTCCTCGTGTGGACGGCGTGGAAGGTGGGCCGCGAGGGCGAGGCCGGCGACGACGACGTGTTCCACCCGCCGCTGCTGCTCCGGATCGTGCAGCGGGTGTTCCCGGCGACCCCGGAGTACCACGGGGTCAAGCTCACGGTCGTCGAGGGCGGTCGCCGGCTCATGACGCCGATGTTCGTCGTGCTGGTCGCCCTGGGTGCCACGGACCTGCTGTTCGCGTTCGACTCGATCCCCGCGATCTTCGGGCTGACCAGCGAGCCGTACCTGGTGCTCATGGCCAACCTGTTCGCGCTCATGGGGCTGCGCCAGCTCTACTTCCTGCTGGGTGACCTGCTCAAGCGCCTCGTGTACCTGAACATCGGCCTCGCGGTCCTGCTCGGCTTCATCGGCGTCAAGCTGATCCTGCACGCGCTGCACGAGAACGAGGTCCCGTTCATCAACGGCGGCGAGCCCATCGCGTGGGCGCCGGAGATCCCCATCTGGGTGTCGCTGTGCACCATCGTGCTGATCCTCGGCGTGACCGCCGTGGCGAGCCTGCTCAAGGTCCGCCACGACGAGCGGATCGCGGAAGCCCAGGGCTGATCGGTCGCGTGGCGTCATCGGCTGATCGGTCGCGTGGCGTCATCCGGCCCGGGCCGGTGGCAGAGTTCTGACATGGCCCGCACGTTGCGCACGCTGCTCACCGACGACCTGCTCGAGCGGATCCACGAACGGGCCCCGGTCCACGACCGCGAGAACACGTTCCCGCACGACGACCTCGCCGACCTGGTGGCCGCCGGCTACCTGAAGGCCTTCGTGCCGGAGGCGCTGGGCGGGAGCGGGCTGTCCCTGGAGGAGGTCGCTCGGGAGCAGGTCCGGCTCGCGGCGGCGGCGCCGGCGACCGCGCTGGCGGTGAACATGCACCTCGTGGTGACGGGCCTCGCGGCGCTGCTGGTCGGTCGCGGCGACGACTCCGTCGAGTTCATCCTGCGGGACGCCGCGGCGGGGGAGGTGTTCGCGTTCGGCAACTCCGAGGCCGGCAACGACCTGGTGATGTTCGGCTCGCGGACCCGGGCGGAACGCCAGGCGGACGGCTCGTACCGGTACACGGGCACGAAGATCTTCACGTCGCTGTCCCCGGTGTGGACGCGGCTGGCCACGTTCGGGCTGGACGACTCCGACCCCGACGACCCCCGCCTGGTGCACGGCGTGGTCTCCCGGGAGGACGGCGGCGTCGAGACCCGTGACGACTGGGACACGCTCGGCA
>NZ_JBFULZ010000245.1:0-5207 GCF_054049635.1 Cellulomonas sp. P5_C6
GCGTGCACGGCATCGAGGTCGAGGACACGGAGCGTCGGCGGGCGCTGCTGCTGGCGACGATCCTGGGCGACAGCGGCGGCAAGGTCATCACCGACGGCGCCGAGCTCACCAGCGTCAGCGTCGCGCGGGCGCTGCTGACGCGGATGCCGATGGCCACGGTCCGCAAGGTGAACACGACGATGACCCGGCGGTTCGTGCGCACGCAGATCACCAAGCAGACCGGGCTGGCCGTCGGCCGCATCATCCCGTTCGGCATCGGCCTCGTGATCGGTGTCGCCGGCGCACGAGCGCTGGGCAAGAACGTCATCGCGGGCGCCCGCAAGGCGTTCGGGCCGCCGCCGCTGGTGTTCCCCCGCGTGATCGAGATGGCAGGGCCCGACGACAACCCCGTGGTCCTGCCGGCGAAGCAGAAGCGGCTGCCGGGGCGGCTCAAGGCCCTCGGGTCGCGCAAGTCGGTGCCGGACCAGAGCGACCCCGAGTAGAGCCCTCCTACCAGCGGCCGTGCACGTGCTGGCGGATCCGCCCGTCGTAGATCCCGCGCAGCCCGTCCAGCGTCTCCTCGTCGATGGGCGGCATGGACGCGGCGGCCGCGTTCCCGATCGCCTGCTCGGCCGACCGCGCCCCGGGGATGACCACCGAGACGCCGGGCTGGTCGATGATCCACCGCAGGGCCAGCTGCGCGGTCGTGAACCCGGCGGGCGTCAGCGCGGCGACCTCGCGGGCCGCGGCGACGCCGACCTCGAACGGCACCCCGGCGAACGTCTCCCCCACGTCGAACGCCTCGCCGCCGCGGTTGTAGGAGCGGTGGTCGTCGGCGGCGAACTGCGTGTGCTCGTCGTACTTGCCGGACAGCAGGCCGGACGCCAGCGGCACGCGCGCGATGATGCCGACCCCGTGCTCGACGGCGGTGGGCAGCACCTCCTCGAGCGGCTTGCGGCGGAACACGTTGAGGATGATCTGCACCGTGGCGACGTGCGGCCGGATGATCGCGTCGAGCGCCTCGTCGACCGTCTCCACCGAGACGCCGTAGGACGCGATCCGGCCCTCGTCGACCAGCAGGTCCAGCGCGTCGTACGTGGACTCGCGGCGGTAGACCTCCGACGGCGGGCAGTGCAGCTGCACCAGGTCGAGGGTGTCGACGCCTAGGTTCTCCCGCGAGCGGTCGGTCCAGGCGCGGAACCACGAGAGCGTGTAGGCCTCGGCGGTGTGCGGGTCGGCGCGGCGGCCCATCTTCGTCGCGACGGTCAGGCCGTGGCCCGCCCCGCGCGACGCCAGGAACGTGCCGATGAGCTTCTCGGAGCGCCCGTCGCCGTAGACGTCGGCGGTGTCGAGGAACGTCACGCCCGAGTCGACGGCGGCCGCGAGCACCGACAGGGCGGCGTCCTCGCTCACCGACCCCCAGTCCGCGCCGAGCTGCCAGCAGCCCAGCCCCACGACCCCGACGGTTCGACCTGTGCGTCCCAGCAGCCTGCTCTCCATGGACAGCGACGCTACCGCGCGCGGACGATGGGCCAGGTGACGAGCATCCCGATGGACGCAGTGGTCCGGTCGTTCCCGGTCTCGGCCCAGGCCGCGTGGGAGCTGGTCGCGGACGCGCGCAACCACGCGCGCTGGATACCGATGACGCGGATCTCGGTGGACGGCACGACCGTGACGGCCGTCTCGGGGCCGCGACTGCTGCCCGGGCTGAAGGACGTCATGACGATCGACCGGTTCGACCCGCCGGTCGGCGCGGAGCCGGGCGTCGCCACGTTCACCAAGATCGGGCACGTGCTCAAGGKGCACGCGAGCATCGTCGTCGTCGCCGCGGGGCCGTCGTCGAGCCGGGTCTTCTGGAGCGAGAGCGTCTACCTGGCCGGCCCGCTCCCCCGCCGACTCACCGAGGCACTGGTCGCCCCGTTCCTCGGGGGCATGGTCCGGTACGCGCTGATGAAGGCTCGCCGGGAGGCTCGCGCAACGAATCGTCTCCTGTGACCGAATCTGCGCAACGGATCGCGCCCCAGCGCGCAATCCGAGATGACGGTCGGGGCCCTTGGCGGCTCGTACCCTCGTAGCAACGACACGCCACGAGGAGCCTTCATGACCCCGACCGCCCCCGGACGTACCGATCGCCGCTACCTGATGTGCGAGCCCACCCATTACACGGTGTCCTACGAGATCAACCCGTGGATGGACAAGACGAAGTACACCGACGCCGACCTGGCCGTCCGCCAGTGGCGCACGCTGCGCGACACGTACCTCGACCTGGGCCACACCGTCGAGACGATTGAGCCCATCGCCGGCCTGCCCGACATGGTCTACGCCGCCAACGGGGCCACGGTCCTGGACGGCGTCGTCTACTCCGCCAAGTTCCGCTACGCCGAGCGCCAGCCCGAGGGCCCCGCGTACCAGAAGTGGTTCGCCGAGGCCGGCTACGTCACGCACACGGCCGCCGAGACCAACGAGGGCGAGGGCGACCTGCTCGTCGTCGGCGACCTGGTCCTGGCCGGCACCGGCTTCCGCACCGACCGCGCCGCGCACGCCGAGCTCCAGGAGCTCTTCGGCCGCCCGGTCATCTCGCTCGACCTGGTCAGCCCGCACTACTACCACCTCGACACCGCGCTGGCCGTGCTGTCGAGCGACCCGGCCGACCCGCAGATCGCGTACTACCCGCCGGCGTTCTCCGCGGGCTCGCGTGCGGTCCTGCAGCAGCTGTTCCCGGACGCCGTCGTGGCCACCGAGCGCGACGCGGTCGCCCTGGGCCTCAACGCGGTGTCCGACGGGCTGAACGTCGTCGTCGCCCCCGGCGCGGTCGACCTGGCCGACGCCATCCGCGAGCGCGGCTACAACCCCATCCCCGTGGACACCAGCGAGCTGCTCAAGGGCGGCGGCGGCGCCAAGTGCTGCACGCTCGAGATCCGCCCCGCCTCGGGATCCGGGCGATGACTCTCGTGGACGTGGCCCCGGCCTCGGTGCTGGCCCACAACTACCACCCGCTGCCCGTCACGCTCGTCGACGGGCTGGGCTCCTGGGTCACCGACGACGCGGGCAACCGCTACCTCGACCTGCTGTCCGGGTACTCGGCGCTGAACTTCGGCCACCGGCACCCGGTCCTCACGGCCGCGGCGCACGCGCAGATCGACAAGCTCACGCTGACGTCCCGCGCGTTCGACCACGAGCTGCTCGAGCCCTTCGCCGCGCGCCTGGCTGCGCTGATCGGCCCCCTGGTCGCCGGCCCGCCCATGGTGCTGCCGATGAACACGGGCGCCGAGGCCGTCGAGACGGCGATCAAGGCCGCCCGCAAGTGGGGGTACGACGTCAAGGGCGTGCCCGCCGACCGCGCGACGATCATCGTTGCCGACGGCAACTTCCACGGCCGGACCACGACGATCGTGTCGTTCTCCACCGACCCCGACGCGCGCCGCGGCTTCGGCCCGTACACGCCGGGCTTCCGGGTCGTCCCGTACGGCGACGCGGCCGCGCTTGCCGACGCCATCGACGAGACCACCGTCGCCGTCCTCCTGGAGCCGATCCAGGGCGAGCAGGGCGTCGTGATCCCGCCGGAGTCCTACCTGCCGGCGGTCCRCGCGCTCTGCACGGAGCACGACGTCCTCTTCATCGCCGACGAGATCCAGTCCGGGCTCGGCCGCACCGGCACCACGCTCGCGTCCGAGCTCTGGGGTGTGCGGCCCGACCTGGTCACCCTGGGCAAGGCCCTCGGCGGCGGTGTGCTCCCCGTGTCGGCGGTCGTCGGCCGGGCCGACGTGCTGGGCGTCCTCACGGCGGGCACCCACGGCTCGACGTTCGGCGGCAACCCGCTGGCGTGCGCSGTCGSCCTCGCGGTCRTCGGCCTSCTGGAGACCGGCGAGCTGCAGGCGCGGGCCACGACGCTCGGCCTCGAGTGGGGCACCCGGCTCGACGCGCTCGTCGACGACGGCCTGCTGGCCTCGTCGCGACGCGTCGGACTCTGGGCCGGCCTGGACGTCACGCCGCCACTCACGGGCCGTCAGCTGTGCGAGCGGCTCCTCGCCCGCGGCGTGCTGGCCAAGGACACCCACGGCAGCACCATCCGCCTGGCTCCCCCGCTGACGATCTCGTCGGAGGACCTGGACCTGGCCACGGACCGCCTCACGGACGCCCTGCGCTGAGACCGGACGTCCGGCGCGGCCCGCACCCCCCGGCGAGGCCGCCCGGACGCCCCCCGCCCCCAACGTCCGCACATTCGGTCGCCCTGACGACCGGATGTGCGGACGTTCGTCGTTCCACCCCCGCTGCGTCCGCAGATTCGAGCGTCCCGACGACCGGATCCGCGGACGTTGCGACGCCACCACCAGACAGCACAACGTCCGCACTCGWGSGGGYYAGAGGCCCATCGAGTGCGGACGTTGCGGTGGAGCAGGTGGAGAAGGTGGAGACGGCGAGGTCAGCTGAACTTCACTGCGCCGAACAGCCAGCCGTTCAGGCTCGCGCCGCCGACGGCCATGCTCGACACGTCGGTGCGGCGCATCTGGGCGTCGTGMGAGGCGGAGTGCGACCAGGCGGTGACCATCGAGGCCGCCGACCCGTTGCTGACGCAGGCGACGATGTTGTCGCTGCCGGAGTGCCAGATSCCGCCSGCGTTGGCCATGTCGATCGCGTGCGCGACCAGGCCGCCGCTGCGGGAGACGGACAGCTGCGGGAGCCCGAGGGACGCCCGGTAGGAGTTGATGGCGGAGCCGATGGCGCCGACGCTCGACTCGCCGGCCCCGGACCCGCCGGAGCCCTTGCAGACGAGGCCGCCGGCGGGCACGCCACCGGTGGACGGTGCCGCGGGCGCCTGGGCTGCGGGCTTCGGGGTCGTCGTGCGCGTCGAGGACCGGGTGCTCGACGGCGCCCTCGTCCGGACGGCCGCAGCAGCGGCGGCGGCCTCGGCGGCTGCTGCCTGCTCGGCGGCGATGCGGGCGTTCTCGGCGGCCTGCCACGCGTTCTGGGCGTCGACGGCGGCCTTCTCCGGCGCGGCAACGCCCCCGACGAGCAGGCGCAGAGACGAGAGGCTGACGTCGGACGCGGCCAGGGCGGACCCGACGGCACCGGTGGCGTTCACCAGGGCGCCGCGGGGGCCGTCGCCAGCGTTCGGGACGGCGGCGAGGGTCGCGTTGGCGTGGTCGACGGCGGCCTGCGCGGTCGTCGTGGCGGCGGCGCGGGTGGCGACGTAGGCGGCCTGGGTCGCGACGGTGGTCGCGGTCCGG
>NZ_JBFULZ010000246.1:0-5199 GCF_054049635.1 Cellulomonas sp. P5_C6
GCTCGGCGCGCTCGTCCACGCGCTCGACGAGGGCGTGGACCTGGCCGTCGCGCTGCGTCGCGCGACCGCCGCCGGAGCGGCCAACGCCCTCGAGCCGGGAGCTGCTCGCTTCGACCCGTCCGCCGTGGCGCTGCTCCTGGACCGTGTCATCGTCACCGACGGGACGGGTTAGGATTTCCGGCAGACCCCTCGTGCGGCGTCATCTCGCTGAACTCCCCCAGGGCCGGAAGGCAGCAAGGGCAGGTGAGCTCTGGCGGGTGTGCGGGGGGTCCTTTCATGCCCGCATGGCGAGCCGCGTGAACGTCTGGGCCACCCCGGCCTCCCGCTTCAGCCGCCGGACGAAGACGTCCAGCGCCGCGGGGTCCGGGACCACCGCGTGCAGCAGGTAGTCGTACGAGCCCGTCACGTGCACGGCGTCGAGCACCTGCGGGAACCCCTTCCTGGTGAGCGCGTCCGTGAAGTCCTCGTTCGAGGTCCCCTCGGCCAGCCGGACCTCGACGAACACCTCGAGCCCCGGGCCGGGCGCGGCACCGGCTCCGCCGCGGACGATGGTGAACGCGCGGATCGTGCCGTCGGCCACCAGGCGGCCCACGCGGTTGGCGGCCGCGTTCGGGCTGAGCCCCACGCGGGTACCGAGCTCGCTGTACGGCAACCGCGCATCCGCGGTCAGCTCGCGGAGGATTGCGTCGTCGATGGCGTCCATCCGTCGATGATCGCAGTGCGACGACGGATTCCGCAGATTCTGGTGTACCCTGGACCGCGTTGTCGGCGAGCCTGGGCCGCATGACCACGGCGTTCGTCCTCGGGGTGCTGGCGGGCCTGTCCGTCGCCATGCCGGTCGGGCCGGTCGGCGTGCTGCAGCTGCGCAGCGGGCTGGTGGACGGCGTCCGCGTGGCCGTGGGGGCGGCCTGCGGCATCGCGACGGTCGACCTCGCGTACGCGGTGCTGGCGGTCGCGGTCGGCGCGCCGGTGAGCCGGGTGCTCGGTGAGCACGCCGGGCTCGTTCGGGGGATCAGCGCCGGCGTGCTCGTCGCGGTCGGGCTGGTCGGTCTCGGCGCGGCCGCCCGGTCGTTGCGCCGACAGGTCCCGGCCGAACCCGCCGCGACCCCGGAGCCCGCCGGGACGTCCGCGTCGCGGGCCTACCTGCGGTTCGTCGGGCTGACAGCCGTCAACCCGCTGACCGCCGTCACCTTCACCACGATCGCCGTCGGGCTCGCCGCCCAGGTCGGGGGAGCGGGCTCCGTCTCGGCGTTCGTCGTCGGGGTCGGCCTCGCCTCGCTCGCGTGGCAGCTGGTGCTCGCCGTGACCAGCGGCCTGCTCGGCCTGCGCGTCCCGCCGCGGGCGCGCACCTGGGTGTCGATGGCCGGCGCCGGGGTGGTCGTCCTCGCGGGCGTCGCTCTCGTGGTCTGACCGGTCTGACCGGGCTGCCGGATCAGACGGGGGACGGACGTCCGTCCGCCTGCGGGTGCACACCCGCGCGCACGGAACGGGCCCACGGGTCGACGCGGGACGGGGCCTGCCACCGACAGCCTGGGAGCATGACCACCGCCTCGCCCCGCCTGTCCGCCCGCGGTCTCGTCAAGCGCTTCGGGCCGACGACCGCCCTCGCGGGGGTCGACGTCGACCTCGCCGCCGGGGAGTCGCTCGCCGTGATGGGCCCGTCCGGGTCCGGCAAGTCGACCCTGCTGCACTGCCTGGCGGGCATCCTGCTGCCCGACTCCGGCACGGTCGCGCTCGACGGGCAGGAGGTCGGCCGGCTGTCCGACCGCGAGCGCTCGCTGCTGCGCCGGCGGCACTACGGGTTCGTGTTCCAGTTCGGGCAGCTGCTCTCGGAGCTGCCCGCCGTCGAGAACGTCGCCCTGCCCGCGATGCTGCTGGGCACATCCCGACGAGAGGCCACGGCGCTGGCCGGGCAGTGGCTCGGCTCCCTCGGGCTCGCGGGGATGGAGGGCCGACGACCGGGCGAGCTCTCGGGCGGCCAGGCCCAGCGGGTCGCGGTCGCGCGCGCCCTGATCACCGGCCCGGCGGTCGTGTTCGCCGACGAGCCGACGGGCGCCCTCGACCAGTCGACCGGGCACGACGTCATGCAGCTGCTCACGCAGACGACGAAGGCCGCCGGCGCCTCGCTCGTCGTCGTGACCCACGACGCCGAGGTGGCCGGCTGGTGCGACCGCCGCATCGAGGTGCGCGACGGGCTCGTCGTCGGCGCGGCGGCACCCGCCGAGGTCGCCCGATGAACGCCGTCGTCGCCCTCGCTCCTCGGTTCCAGCGCGCCGGTGGCCGCGACGCCCGGGTCACCACCGGCCTCGCGATCACCGCGTTCACGGTGACGACCGGGCTCACGCTCAGCGTCGTCGGCGGCCTGCTGGGCTTCGCCGCCCGCGCCGCGCTGCCGGTCCCGCCCGGCCAGAACGACGTCCGGAGCCTGTACCTCACCCTCGCGTGGATCGCCGTGGTGCTGCTCGTGGTCCCGTTGGTGACGCTCGGTGGCGCCGCCGCCCGGCTCGGCGTGGCCCGTCGCGACGCCCGGCTCGCCACCCTGCGACTGCTCGGCGCGACGCCCCGGGAGGTCGTCGGGCTCACGGTGACCGAGACCGCCTGGCAGGGGCTGGTCGGGGCCGTGCTCGGCATCGTGCTCTACCTGGCGCTGCTGCCCGTCTGCGCGCTGCTGCCGTTCCAGGGCACCACCTTCAGCATGGCCGAGCTGTGGGTCGGCTGGCAGGGGTTCGCGATCACGCTGGTCGCGGTCCCGCTGCTGGCGGCGCTGTCCGGGGCCGTCTCGCTGCGGCGCGTGAGCGTGTCGCCGCTCGGGGTCGCGCGGCGCGAGACCCCCAAGGGCATGACATGGCTCCGGCTGGTGATCGCCGTCGTCGGCATCGGCACCTTCATGGTGGTCAGCGCCGGCGCCGGTGCCCTCGGCGCCGCCGCGGCGGGCGCGCTGGTCGGTGCGCTGGCGGTCGGCTTCGCCACCCTGAACGCGGTCGGACCCTGGGTGCTCGGGCTCGTCGGCAAGGTCTCGTTGAGGCGCGCGACGACGCCCACCCGCCTGCTCGCCGCCCGTCGGCTGCTCGACGACCCGAAGGCTGCCTGGCGCGTGGTCGGCGGGCTCGGGCTCGCGGGGTTCGTCGCCGGGGCGCTCGCCGTCCTGCCGGCGATCACGGCCGTCGACACCTCGGCGGACCCGGAGGGCGCCGTGCTCATGGACGACCTGGTGACCGGGGCGATGGTGACCCTCGTCGTGGCGTTCCTGCTCGCTGCTGTGTCCGCGGGCATCGCGCAGGCCGCCGGGGTGCTGGACCGGCGCCGCGAGATCGCCCTGCAGAACCTGGCCGGCACCCCCGTCGAGCTGCTCGACGCGGTCCGGCGGCGGACCGTGCTGGTGCCGCTGCTGTTCGTCGCCGTCGGCTCGGCTGTGGCCGCCCTGGTCATGTTCTTCCCGCTGTTCGGGCTGGCCCTGTTCACCTCTCCGCAGGGCGTCCTGCTGCTCGTCGCGTTCCTGACCGGCGGGTGCGCGCTGGTGTTCGCGGCGACGGAGACCTCGCGGCCGCTGCTCCGGTCGGTGCTGGCGGACACGGTCGTCCGCGCCGACTGAGTGAGGCTGAGGAGTCCGGGCGCGGACTGTCGGCACGGGCGTCTAGGGTTCGTGGCGTGACGACAGCCCTGTACCGCCGCTACCGGCCGGAGAACTTCGCCGAGGTGATCGGCCAGGACCACGTCACGGCACCCCTGCGGCAGGCGCTGCGCAGCGGTCAGGTCAACCACGCGTACCTCTTCTCCGGCCCGCGCGGCTGCGGCAAGACGACGTCCGCGCGCATCCTGGCCCGCATCCTCAACTGCGCGCAGAACACCGAGGAGAACCCCACCGATACCCCGTGCGGCGTCTGCCCGTCGTGCGTGGAGCTGGCGCGCGGGGGACCGGGCAGCCTCGACGTCGTGGAGATCGACGCGGCCAGCCACGGCGGTGTCGACGACGCCCGCGAGCTGCGCGAGCGCGCCACCTTCGCGCCGGCGCGCGACCGGTACAAGGTCTTCATCCTCGACGAGGCGCACATGGTCTCGAACCAGGGCTTCAACGCGCTGCTCAAGATCGTCGAGGAGCCCCCGCCGCACATCAAGTTCATCTTCGCGACGACGGAGCCCGACAAGGTCATCGGCACCATCCGCTCGCGCACGCACCACTACCCGTTCCGGCTGGTTCCGCCCGACGTCCTTGTGCCTTACCTCCAGCAGCTCTGCGACAGCGAGGGCGTGCCGGTGGCCTCCGGCGTGCTGCCGCTGGTGGTCCGGGCGGGCGGCGGGTCGGTCCGGGACACCCTGTCGGTGCTCGACCAGCTGATCGCCGGGTCCGGCGGCGGGGAGCTCGGGTACGAGGGCGCCGCGGCGCTGCTCGGGTACACGCAGGCCTCCCTGCTCGACGACCTGGTCGAGGCCGTCGCCGCCCGCGACGGCGCGTCCGCGTTCCGCGTGGTCGAGCGCGTCATCTCCACGGGCCACGAGCCCCGGCGGTTCGTCGAGGACCTGCTCGAGCGGCTGCGGGACCTCATCGTCATCGCCGCGTCCGGTGACGCCGCCGACGCCGCCCTGCGCGACGTCCCCACCGACCAGCTCGACCGCATGCGCCTTCAGGCCCGCCACCTCGGGCCGTCCGAGCTGTCCCGCTCGGCCGACCTCTGCAACGCCGCCCTCACCGAGATGACCGGTGCGACGTCCCCGCGCCTGCACCTCGAGCTGCTCATGGCCCGCCTGCTGCTGCCCGCGGCCGAGGACACGCGCACCGGCATCGGCGCGCGGCTCGACCGGCTCGAGCGCGGGCTCCCGGCCGACGGCGGCCCGGGTGTGCGCGTGCCGACGCACGCGGCACCCGCAGCCGAGGCGGCCGCCGCTCCTACCGCTCCCGCACCGGTTGCCGCGGCTCCGTCGCCGGCCGCACCGGCCCCAGTTGCCGCGCCGAGCGCTCCGGCCCCGGCGGTCGAGCCCGACGCGTCCCGGCCGGTCGCCGCGGCCTCGGCACCGGGCGGCCCAGCGGCTACGCCGACGTCCGACGTGGCCGACGGGCCCGCGGGGAACTCCGACCGCCCGGCGACGGACACCGCGGAGCCCACACCCGCCGCCGGCCCCGCTCCGGCTGCCGCGGCGGCCGCACCCGCTGCAACCGCGCCGACCTCCCCGGCGGCGTCGACCCCCGCACCGGCTCCGGCG
>NZ_JBFULZ010000247.1:0-5186 GCF_054049635.1 Cellulomonas sp. P5_C6
GTGCTGAACKGGGTTGGCGACCACGAACAGCCATTGCGCGGACAGGGCGGGGGCGGGCACCCGCGTTCCACCGCGCAGTGCGGCCAAGTGGAGCGCAACTATGCCCGCCATCGCCCGGACGCTGGCGATCCCCYGATCGTGGTCCCCAACCCGGAGGGAATCGGCTATCTCCTCGGCCAAAGGGTCTCGAGTGGTCGTGCTGGACCCGCGAGCATGCACGTAGCGCTTTGCACGGCGCGTCAAACTCAGTGCGCTGGCTCCGAGAGCACCCCGCAGCGACGTCAGGTATGCGCGAGAAGGTACACCCCACGGAATGGGCTCACCGGCCGGCCCATTCGACCCTGCCCCCCACACAGTCGCCTCCAGATACGCGGAGCCGTGCTGCCGATCCGGTTCCAAGTAGGCACCTTCTGCCCACTCGTTCCACGCATTGACGAAGACGAGTCCATCTCCGCCGCGTTCAATCTGCTCCCGCTCACGGGCGTCGGTCAGCCAGCGACTGTATAGAGACGGCGAGTTCCCGACGAAGACCGTCGCAGCCTCTCGACGTCTCGCGGTGTTGTCCCAACCCGGCATAACCCCGGGATATCGGATAAACGGCGCCGGGGGGCGGTCCATGAACCTTCGCGCGATCCTCGGATAGGAGAGCACTCGGCCCTTGAACGGCGACTTGGCGTGGTCGAGGGGACGTCGGACCACGACCGACGCAGTGTTCGACCCCACTGGGGGAAACTCGGCGACTGCGTCGAACCCCACAGCGATCGGATCAAGACCACGCACGGTCTCCGTCGCGACGAGATGGAGGGGCCCGACGCCCGACTCCCGAGCGAGCTGACGCCACGTTGCCGCAAACGCCCGAGGGTCCGGCAGGTCTTCGACCTTATGGACGACGAGCACCGCGGCTCCGCGAATCCGCAGGTAGCGCCGGTCTGCGAGATACGGTCGTAGCGACTCGAACACATCCGTCGCGGTCGTCGAGTCGTAATCCTGAGCCATGAGGACTTCGCTGTCTTTGCCGTCCCAACGACGGGTCCAGTTCTCGTTGGCCCACGACAGGCAGAACGGCATCTCGACGTCACCGGCGATGAAGTCGTCCACCGGACGCTCCAACAGGCGCGCGCCTGCAAACCAGTAGAAGTAGAAGCAGAATGCGTCGATGCCGTGCGCGAGCGCGAGCGCCGCCTGATTCCCCAGGACCTGGTCGTCGGCTAGGTCGTAGTACCCGAGGTCGCCCGGCTCGCGCGGCTGGTCGTGGCCGCGGAAGAGCGGTTTTGCGCGACGAACATTGGTCCATTCGGTGAAGCCGTGACCCCACCAGCGGTTGTTCTCTTCGATCGCATGAAACTGCGGAAGATAGAAGGCGACGGTTCTCGGCCTCGCCTCGTCGGCACGCTCGTTCACACTCGTTCTCCTTGCTGGACGATCGCGGGTGTCGCGCCAGGACGCGTGCGGGCGGTTTGGCGCATCGAGATGCGCTGGGTCCGCCGCAGCAACAGGTACACGACCACCACCAGCAGTAAGTATCCGAGTACCTCGTACAACGACCCCCGGAGGACGATAAAGAGCAGTGCGCCTGTTGGGGCGTCGAACAACCTCACGAGGTCAGTCCCTCCACCGTCGGCGCCCCCAGATCGCCGGAGCCTGCCGAGCCACGCGCCCAGCATGCCGAGCGCCACCGCGGCGCCGAACGCTCCGGCAGCCAAGTAGCCCTCGCCCCACAGCGGCATCGAGACGTTTCGGTACGTCATCCCCGTCGCGCCAGCGACGAGCGGGCCGCTAGCCGATCCCGCCACCTGGTTCGAGAGCACAGGGACCCACCGTAGGACGGGCGCGACAACGAGCATCACGACGTCAATGAGAGAACGGCCTGGGCCGTCGTGCAGCATCACAGCGCGGGTCAAGAGCTCGAACKAGTCAAAGTCGAAGGTAATCAGCGACTGCGCGGGGCTGATCGCGCCGATCGAGGCCGCGCCCGTCCCATCCCCGCGCCACAGGTCGAGGGACGGGAATATCAGGACGAAGACGAGGATCATCGCGGCTGGCAAGTACCTCGCTACCTCACGCCCGATCACAGCGGCGCCTACGACGGCAACCAAGAACGCGCCACTCAAGAAGCGCGAACCGATGAACGGGTTGGTTACGAGCAGGCCAACCACAACCGAAACGGTAATGAGACCTAACGGTACGGCCGCCCCGAGTCGGCGACTGTAGATGCACACGGCCGGCAGGGTGATGGATAGCGCAATCGCCAAGAAGTAGAGGCTGCCACCCGCCGGAATGGCGGCGACTTCGAGCAGGCGCGACTGAAAACTCGCGCGACCGCTTACCAAGGCTCTGGGTCCCATCAGGACCGCGAATAGGCTGGCAATTGCAATCTGCGCGACGAGCAAATTCACGATCAGTCGCGCCGTCCGCGGGCTGCTGATGTCAAATTTCGCCAGGGTATCGCTGGCGCGCCTGCGCCGGTTGACTGCCGCCGCCGTCAGAAGAACGACGCCGTGGCCCACGAGGATCACGAGGAGCGCTCGGCGGAGTGATGACTCGTCAACGACCAATTGCCACGGGAAGATCCCCAGCGCGATCTGATACGCAGGCGCGAGACCGAGAAAGACGAACGACCACAGCCAGTAGGCGGGCCACGCCACCCCTGGTTCGTCGCGCGAGACCGATCGCACGAGCATCCAGGCCGGCACGAGTACCACGGCCGCGATCAGCACCCGTAGCGACCGTGGTGCGCCGCTGCCGACACTCAGCACGTGGGCGAGTGCAGACCAGGACAGGACCCCGACGACGCCGAGCGTCACGGTGGTCGGGACCAGGTGGCGTACTCGCCTCGCGCGTACCGGCACCAAAGTTCGCTCAGCCATCGACGTCACGGTCGACGGGCGTGCCCACCAATCCGTCCAAACTCGCGTGGCGACGCATTGCGCGTCGCCTGCTGCCGATCAACAATTCCGGATACTTGCGGTAGAACGCCCAGCCCGAAGCTAGCTCGTGACGCCAGTGGATCCACGACCAATGCGCCGTCGCACGCTTCCATTCATGGACCCATACGGCTTCCGGATCGACGATGACCGGAATGCCAGCGCGCCATGCGGTCAACCCAAGGTCGTGGTCCTCGTAGTAGATGAAGTAGCGCTCGTCCCATCCACCGAGTCGTTGGAACGTCTCAGTGGGTCCGCAGATGGCCGCGCCCATCACCCATGCGACGTATGTTCGCTGCGTGGCCGGCTGCACGACGTACTGGTCCAGGTCGGAGCCGGGGAGACGGATTCCACGGTGCGCGAGCTTGTCAGTCGGGAAGGGTAGTCCGCGACCGTTGGGCTGGATGCTTCCGTCAAGCTCGACGAGCTGCGGTGCGACCAGGGCACCATACCGAGTCGCGGTGTCGGAAAGCCGATCCAGAGACCCCGGATCTAGGATCACGTCCGGGTTCGCAAAGCTCACCCACTCGGTCGAGACGCGCTCCAGCGCGTGATTGTTTGCTGCCGCGAACCCCAGGTTGGAGCCGAGCTCGAGCACGTCCGCGCCGAGAGCACGAGCGATGTCCGCCGAGCCGTCGCTCGACGCATTGTCGGCAACTATCCATCGGAATCCGGCACGGGACGTGGCCGCCCAGCAGCRCCGAAGCTCGTCGGCGTTGTTGTACGTCACCGTAATGATCGTCCATTCGGCCGGGGTGCTCATGATGATGTCTCCATGTCGAGGTTCCGGTGGACGGCAGCCCAGCCACCGCCGACCAGGATGGCGGCCGCACGGGCGGGAGGAACCCGGCGCATGAGGATGTCCGAGACAACGCCTGCTGCGAACCTCGCGCTCAGGGTGCCTCTCGCAAGCTGGCGAATCGTTGCGTCGTCTGCGGCATTGCCCGAGTCAAACCTCGACGACGCAGCCCGCGCCATGCGGACACGCCACCCCCACCGATGCTGCGCGAGGTAATCCAAGGATTTCCCTGCGGACGCCCGACGCAGGTGCGCCTGACGCGCTCGCAACCTCGATCCACCGGACTCGCCGATCACGTTCGCGCCGTGTTGGACATAGGTTTGCAGGGGCATATGCACGGTCACGGCACCGCCATCTAGATAGGCGCAGGTCGCGATCCAGTGATCGTGATAGGCGGCGTCGGTCGGCGTAGGGAACGGGAGAGCGCGGCGGATGACGCTCGGGCGTACGACCGCGAAGCTACCGGTTACCTGGTTGTCGATCAGCAGGGCACGAACACCCCGATCGGTGTCGCGTCGAGCGACTCCCTGCGCGGAGCGGGCGCCTGCGACGGAAGCCTCGACGACCGCCTCGCCCTGCGCCAAGGCGTGCTTGTCGAGCAGCGGAACGAGCACCTCGAGCTTCTCGGGCGCCCATCTGTCATCCTGGTCGGCCAGAGCGACCCACATCGCATCGGCTGGAACGAGATCGAGGACGCGCTCGAAGTTCCGGTAGTGGCCCACTCGCTGGGGAAATACGGTCACACGGAGTCGAGGTTCCTGCCCGGACCACGCCTCGAGGAAAGCGCGAGTCGCCTCATCGGGTCCGTCCACCCCGATCAAGCATGCCCAGTCTTCGACGGTTTGCTCCATGATCGACCTCAGCTGGTCGTCCAGGAGATCAAGGTCAGGCTGGTACACCGCCATGCAGACGTATCCGGTCACGCGCCCACCACCGAGGGCGGGTTAGCCCTCGCACGACGCTCGGCCACGATCCGTCGCGCGAACAACGCCAGCGCCACCACAACCAACACCGCAGCGGACACCCGGGCGGCAAAGGGCGGGTTGGTGAGCGCCACGAGTGCGCACCCGACTACGCCAATGGTGACCGCCGGCAAAGCTCGTCGCACGTGCACCGGACTTTGACCTGCGCGCAGACGCAGCCAGCCCGCGAACAACGCCTGGACGACTTGGAAGACGACCACAGCCAGAGCCGAGGCCCACAGGACGGCTCCGGGAGCAAACACCTGGATCAGGACCGCACATAGCAGCGCCAATGCCAGCGCGATGGGAGACGTGATCGCCAACRGCCCCGTGCGGCCCGATGCGAACACGAGATGGATGCTCGCAAGGTAGAGGACCGAGATCGGGGCCGCACTCGCCGCGATCGCTATGGCCTGTGACGCCGCGCTCGTGGCGAGTTCAGGCGGCGCGAGCACGGCGAGCCCGATCGAACCCAGCAATGCCACCTCAACCGCCAAGGCC
>NZ_JBFULZ010000248.1:0-5179 GCF_054049635.1 Cellulomonas sp. P5_C6
CGGTGTCGCCGTCGTGCAGGCGCTGCGTGATCGCGATGTCCGTCGCCGCGGTGATCGCGTCGGCGTCGTCGGCCCCCGCTGCCGCACGGGCGCCGGTCACCGCGACCACGGAGGCGAGGGCGCGGTGGTGGTCGGGGTGCCGGTGGGTCGTGACCACGAGGTCGAGGCGGCCGGTGCCCTCGTTGACGAGCGCCAGCAGGCGGTCCGGGTCGGCCGCGGCATCGAGCAGGAGCTGGGAGCCGTCGGCGACGCACGTCAGCAGGTAGGCGTTGTTGTCCATGGGGCCGACGGACGCCTGCCGGATCTCGAGCTCGCGGACGCCGGCGGTCATCGGCCGGCCCGCTCGAGCGCGAGGTCGTGGCTGTGCACGGCGCGGACGAGGGCCAGGTGGGACAGCGCCTGCGGCAGGTTGCCCGCCATCCGGTGGCCGACCGGGTCGTACTGCTCGGCCAGCAGCCCGACGTCGTTGGCCAGGCCGACGAGGATGTCGAGCACCTCGGTCGAGCCGTCCACGTCGCCGCCGCGCGCGAGGGCGTCGGCGAGCCAGAACGAGCAGGCCAGGAAGGCGTGCTCGTCGCCGGGCACGCCGTCGTCGGTCTGCTCCGTGCGGTAGCGCCGCAGCAGCCCGGGGGCGATCTCGAGCTCGTCGCGGATCACGGCCAGGGTGGACACGATCCGGGGGTCGTCGGGCGGCAGGAAGTCGACCTGCGCCATCTGCAGCAGGGCGGCGTCCGTGTGGGTGGCGCCGTACGACTGCACGAACGTCCCGCGCTCCTCGTTCCACGCGTGCGCCAGGACGTCGGCGTGGATGGCGTCCCGTTCGACGCGCCACTGGTCCACGGGGCCGTCGAGCCCGTGCCGCTCGACGGCTCGGACGGCGCGGTCGACGGCGGCCCACGCCATCACCTTCGAGTGCGTGAAGTGCTGTGGGTCGCCGCGGACCTCCCAGATCCCGCGGTCGGGTTCCCGCCAGCGGGTGAGCAGGTGGTCGATCAGGTGCCGCTGGAGGGACCAGGAGTCGTCGGTCTCGGCGAGCCCCGCGTCCCGGGCCATCTCGAGCGCGCACATCACCTCGCCGAGGACGTCGTTCTGGACCTGGCCGACGGCGGCGTTGCCCACGCGGACGGGCGTCGACAAGGCGTAGCCGGACAGGTGGTCGAGCTCCCGCTCGGGAAGGTCGCGGCCGCCGTCCACGCGGTACATGATCTGCAGGTCCGCGGCGTTGCCGGCGACGGCGCGCAGCAGCCAGTCGCGCCACCCGGTCGCCTCGTCCCGGTACCCGTGCTCGAGCAGTGCCTCGAGCGTCATCGCGGCGTCGCGCAGCCAGCAGAACCGGTAGTCCCAGTTGCGCGCGCCGCCGAAGTCCTCCGGCAGCGACGTCGTCACCGCGGCCACGATGCCACCGGAGTCGGCGTCGGTGAGCAGGCGCAGCACGAGGAGCGAGCGCACCACGGCCTCGCGGTAGGACCCCTCGTAGGCGCACCGGCGCGCCCACAGCCCCCACTCGATGCGGGTGCTGTCCAGCCGGTCCTCGATGGTGAGGCGTGGCGGGACCGGGTCCCAGGACCGCGTCCAGGTCAGCGCGAGCTCGACCGACTCGCCGGCGCGCAGCGTGAACCGGTCCGCGTGCCGTCGGCCGTCCGGGACCGGCAGCCGGTCACCCCTCAGCAACAGCGAGTCGGGTCCGGCGATCGCCCGGATGGCGTCGACGCCCGCCGAGTCCGTCAGGCGATAGACCCACGGCTCGACCTTGCCGTACCCGAACCTGACCACCCACTCGTGGTCGACCTCGACCGTGCCGCTGGTGCACTCGAGCCTGCGCACGATGTCCGACCTGCCGTCGCTCAGCGGCATCGTCTCCTGCGCCACCGCGGTGCCGGTCGGAGCCACGTACGTCGTCTGCAGGACGAAGGAGTCGTCGAGGTACCGGCGCGTCACCGAGGTGGCCTCACGGACCGTGAGCAGCCACCGCCCGTTGTCGGGCGTGCCCAGGAGCCGGGCGAACGACGCCGCGGAGTCGAACTGCGGGAGGCACATCCAGTCGATCGAGCCGCGACGCGAGACGAGCGCCGCGGTCTGCCCGTCGCCCAGGACGGCGTAGTCCTCGATGGGCACGAGCGGGGGGTCGACGACGTCGTCGGGGCGGTCCACGAGCCGAGCATGGCCCGGCTCCGAGCAAGTGGCACGTCGGCCCGCTGTGCGTTCGCTCACGTCGAACAGATGTGCGATTGTCGGTGGCGGCACGTAGACTCCCCGCCGTGAACGAACGACTGGTGGTGCAGGGCGCCCGCGAGCACAACCTTCGGAACGTCGACCTCGATCTCCCGCGCGACAAGCTCATCGTGTTCACCGGTCTGTCCGGGTCGGGGAAGTCGTCGCTGGCGTTCGACACCATCTTCGCGGAGGGGCAGCGCAGGTACGTCGAGTCGCTGTCCGCGTACGCGCGCCAGTTCCTCGGGCAGATGGACAAGCCCGACGTCGACTTCATCGAGGGTCTCTCGCCCGCGGTGTCGATCGACCAGAAGTCGACCAACCGCAACCCGCGCTCGACGGTCGGCACCATCACCGAGGTCTACGACTACCTGCGCCTGCTGTACGCGCGCGCCGGTACGCAGTACTGCCCGATCTGCGGCGAGCGCGTCACGGCGCAGACCCCGCAGCAGATCGTCGACCGCCTGCTGGAGCTGCCGGAGGGCACGCGGTACCAGGTGCTCGCGCCGGTCGTGCGCGGCCGCAAGGGCGAGTACGCGGACCTGTTCAAGGAGCTCCAGGCCAAGGGCTTCGCCCGCGCCCGCGTGGACGGTGAGGTCGTGCAGCTGACCGAGCCCCCGGCGCTCGAGAAGAAGCTCAAGCACGACATCGAGGTCGTCATCGACCGCCTGGTCGCCCGCGAGGGCGTGCAGYGCCGGCTCACCGACTCGGTCGAGACGGCCCTCGGCCTCGCCGGCGGGCTGCTGGTCGTCGAGCTGGTGGACGCGGACATCGACGACCTGAACCGCGAGCGGCGCTTCTCCGAGCACCGTGCGTGTCCGAACGACCACGTGCTCACGCTCGACGAGATCGAGCCGCGGACGTTCTCCTTCAACGCGCCCTACGGTGCCTGCCCGGAGTGCACCGGCATCGGCTCCCGCCTCGAGGTGGACCCCGACCTGGTGGTCCCGGACGAGGACCTCTCGCTGGACGACGGCGCGGTCGCCCCGTGGTCGCAGATCTCCAGCGAGTACTTCGCCCGCGTGCTGAGCGCGCTGGCCGCGGACATGGGCTTCTCGACGTCCGTGCCGTGGCGGGCGCTGCCGCAGCGAGCCAAGGACGCGGTGCTGCACGGCCAGAACCACGAGGTGAAGGTCCGGTACAAGAACCGCTGGGGTCGCGAGCGGCAGTACTCGACCGGGTTCGAGGGCGTCATCACGTTCCTCGAGCGTCGGCACACCGAGACCGACTCGGACTRGAGCAAGGAGAAGTACGAGGCCTTCATGCGCGAGGTCCCCTGCCCGGTCTGCGAGGGCGCCCGGCTCAAGCCGGAGGTCCTGGCCGTGAAGGTCGGCGGCAAGTCGATCGCGGAGGTCTGCAACCTGCCCATCCGCGAGGCACGCGGGTTCCTCGACGGCCTCGAGCTGGGCGAGCGCGAGCGAGCCATCGCCGCGCAGGTGCTCAAGGAGATCCAGGCGCGGCTCGGGTTCCTGCTCGACGTCGGTCTCGACTACCTCTCCCTGACCCGCCCGGCCGCGACGCTGTCCGGCGGCGAGGCGCAGCGCATCCGGCTGGCCACGCAGATCGGCTCCGGCCTGGTCGGCGTGCTCTACGTGCTGGACGAGCCGAGCATCGGCTTGCACCAGCGCGACAACCGGCGACTGATCGACACGCTGACCCGCCTGCGGGACCTCGGCAACACGCTCATCGTCGTCGAGCACGACGAGGACACCATCCGCACCGCGGACTGGATCGTCGACATCGGCCCGGGCGCCGGCGAGCACGGCGGCCGCGTGGTCCACTCGGGCGACCTGGCGGGCCTGCTGTCCTCGGCCGAGTCGGTCACGGGCGCCTACCTCTCCGGGCGCCGGACCATCCCGATGCCCAACGAGCGCCGGCCCACCGACAAGCAGCGGCAGCTGACGGTCGTCGGCGCGCGCGAGCACAACCTGCAGGGGATCGACGTGTCGTTCCCGCTCGGCGTGCTCACGGCGGTGACGGGTGTCTCCGGCTCCGGCAAGTCGACGCTGGTCAACGCGATCCTCTACACGGTCCTGGCCAACGAGCTGAACGGCGCCCGGCAGGTCGCCGGCCGGCACAAGCGCGTGACCGGCCTGGAGCACCTGGACAAGGTCGTGCACGTGGACCAGGGGCCGATCGGCCGCACGCCCCGGTCCAACCCCGCCACCTACACCGGTGTCTGGGACCACGTCCGGCGGCTGTTCGCCGAGACGACGGAGGCCAAGGTTCGCGGCTACACGCCCGGCCGCTTCTCGTTCAACGTCAAGGGCGGGCGCTGCGAGGCGTGCTCGGGCGACGGCACGCTGAAGATCGAGATGAACTTCCTGCCGGACGTCTACGTGCCCTGCGAGGTCTGCCACGGCGCGCGCTACAACCGCGAGACGCTCGAGGTGCACTTCAAGGGCAAGACGGTCGCCGACGTGCTCAACATGCCGATCGAGGAGGCCGCCGAGTTCTTCGCCGCGGTGCCCGCGATCTCCCGGCACCTGCGCACGCTGGTCGACGTCGGGCTCGGGTACGTGCGGCTGGGTCAGCCGGCGCCGACGCTGTCCGGGGGCGAGGCGCAGCGCGTCAAGCTCGCGGCCGAGCTCCAGCGCCGCTCGACGGGCCGCACGATCTACGTGCTCGACGAGCCCACCACCGGCCTGCACTTCGAGGACATCCGCAAGCTGCTCGGGGTGCTCCAGTCGCTGGTCGACAAGGGCAACTCCGTGATCGTCATCGAGCACAACCTCGACGTGATCAAGAACGCGGACTGGGTCATCGACATGGGCCCCGAGGGTGGCAGCGGTGGCGGCCTGGTCATCGCCGAGGGCACCCCGGAGTACGTCGCCGGCGTCGAGGAGAGCCACACCGGCCGGTTCCTCGCCGAGGTGCTCGAGCCCGTCAAGCAGCCCGCGAAGCGGCGGACCGTCAAGCAGCGCGTCCCGGCGTGACCGAGGCCGGGCCCGGCGACCTGGTCGTCCTC
>NZ_JBFULZ010000249.1:0-5072 GCF_054049635.1 Cellulomonas sp. P5_C6
GGGCCCCCGGGAGGAGGGTCAGGCGCAGGCGGCAGGCGTCGGGGGGTTCAGCGCGTCGTTGGCCTTGTAGCCGKAGGCGCCGACGTTCTTGTCGAGCAGCTCCTGCCAGGTGCCGTCGTCGATCATCTTGCTGATGGCCGTGTTGATGGCCTCGCACTGGTCGCTGCCTTTCGGGATGCCGACCCCGTAGTTCTCCTCGGAGAACGGGTTGCCGACGACCTTGACCTTCCCCTTGTTGGCCGGCACGGCGGCCAGGCCCGCCAGGATGATGTCGTCGGTCGTCACGGCGTCGACGGTCCCGGCGGTCAGGGCCGTGACGCACTCGGCGTACCCGGGCTGCTCGAGCAGGTTGGTGCCGGTGGCGTAGTCGTCCTTGATGCGCTGGGCCGACGTGGACCCGGTCACCGAGCAGAGGTTCTTGCCCTCGAGGTCCTCGGGGCCGGTGATGGAGTCGTCGTCCGCGGCGACCAGGAGGTCCTGCCCGGCGACGAAGTACGGACCGGCGAAGGAGACGACCTCCTTGCGCTTGTCGGTGATCGAGTAGGTGGCGAAGATCATGTCGACCTGGCCGTTCTGCAGCAGGGTCTCGCGCTGGGCGGACGGCGACTGGACCCACTCGATCTGGTCCTCGCCGTACCCGAGCTCGCCCGCGACGTACTTCGCGACGTCGACGTCGAAGCCGGTGTACTCGCTGCCGTCCTGGTAGCCCAGGCCGGGCTGGTCGAACTTGATGCCGATCTTGATCGTGCCCTCGGCGCCTCCGCTGCTGGCCGACGAGTCGCTGGTCGAGCCCGCCTCGTTGTCGTCGTCGCCGCTCGAGCAACCGGCCAGGGAGAGCGTGGCGGCTGCCGCCAGGGTGAGTACCAGTCGTCCTCTACGCATGATGTGTCCCCTTTGTGTGTGTGTGCGGTGTCGGTTCGTCCGGGGTCTCGTCGGGCCTAGTGGGTGAGGATCTTGGAGAGGAAGTCACGGGCGCGGTCGCTGGCCGGGGCCGTGAAGAACGTCTCGGGGTCCGCCTCCTCGACGATCTGGCCGCCGTCCATGAAGACGACGCGGTTCGCGGCCTTGCGGGCGAAGCCCATCTCGTGGGTGACGACGATCATGGTCATCCCGTCGCGCGCGAGGCCGACCATGACGTCGAGGACCTCGTTGATCATCTCGGGGTCGAGCGCGGACGTCGGCTCGTCGAAGAGCATCACCTTCGGCTGCATGGCGAGGGCGCGCGCGATGGCGACCCGCTGCTGCTGACCGCCCGAGAGCTGCGCCGGGAGCTTGTCGGCCTGGTCCCGGACGCCGACGCGGTCGAGGAGGTCGAGCGCGATCTCGTGGGCCTTCGCCGGCTTGACGCCCTTCGCCTTGACCTGGCCGAGCACGACGTTCTGCAGGACGGTCTTGTGCGCGAAGAGGTTGAACGACTGGAAGACCATGCCGACGTCGGCCCGCAGCCGGGCGAGCGCGCGCCCCTCCGCGGGCAGGGGCTCGCCGTCGAGGCGGATGGTGCCGGAGTCGATGGTCTCGAGGCGGTTGATCGTCCGGCACAGCGTGGACTTGCCGCTGCCCGACGGCCCGATGACGACGACGACCTCGCCGCGACGCACGGTGAGGTCGATGTGCTGCAGCACGTGCAGTGAGCCGAAGTGCTTGTCGACGCCCCGCAGCTCCACGAGGGCGTCGCCCGGATGGTCGGTCGGCGCGTCTGAGTGGTCCCCCATTGATCGAACCTAGGGCGGAACGTCCGATCTGGCGAGCGCTTACAGTCACGATCCGGCCACCGGATCGTCAAGGGACGTGCTCGATGCGGGACCTCCGACGCGCTCGCCGTACCCTGGTCGGTGATGTCCACGACCCTGCACACCGCCCTGCCGCACGTCCCGTCGGCGACCCCAGTGGCGCGCACCTATCTGGTCAAGACCCTCGGCTGCCAGATGAACGTCCACGACTCCGAGCACATGGCGGGCATGCTCGAGCAGGCCGGCTACGTGGCCGCCAGCCCGGCCGACGCCGCGGCGGAGGACGCCGACGTCATCGTCATCAACACGTGCGCGGTGCGCGAGAACGCCGCCGACAAGCTCTACGGCAACCTGGGCCGCCTGGCCGGCACCAAGCGGGCCCGGCCGGGCATGCAGATCGCCGTGGGCGGCTGCCTGGCGCAGAAGGACCGCAACGGGATCGTCGAGCGGGCGCCGTGGGTCGACGTCGTGTTCGGCACGCACAACCTCGACGTCCTGCCGACGCTCCTGGAGCGGGCCCGGCACAACGCCGAGGCGCAGGTGGAGATCGAGGAGTCGCTGCAGGTCTTCCCCAGCACGCTGCCCACGCGCCGCGAGTCGGTCTTCGCCGGCTGGGTGTCCATCAGCGTGGGCTGCAACAACACCTGCACGTTCTGCATCGTGCCCCACCTGCGTGGCAAGGAGCGCGACCGCCGGCCCGGGGAGATCCTCGCGGAGGTCGAGGCCCTGGTGTCGCAGGGCGCCATCGAGGTGACCCTGCTCGGGCAGAACGTCAACTCGTACGGCGTCGAGTTCGGGGACCGCGGCGCGTTCGCCAAGCTGCTGCGGGCGGTGGGCGCGATCGAGGGGCTGGAGCGGGTCCGGTTCACGTCGCCGCACCCGGCCGCGTTCACCGACGACGTCATCGCGGCCATGGCCGAGACCCCCACCGTGATGCCGCAGCTGCACATGCCGCTGCAGTCGGGCTCCGACCGCGTCCTGCGCGCGATGCGCCGCTCGTACCGGTCGGACAAGTACCTCGGCATCCTCGACCGCGTCCGGGCCGCGATGCCGCACGCCGCGATCACCACCGACATCATCGTCGGCTTCCCGGGCGAGACCGAGGAGGACTTCGCGCAGACGCTGCGCGTCGTCGAGGCCTCGCGGTTCTCGTCGGCCTTCACGTTCCAGTACTCGCCCCGACCGGGCACGCCGGCGTTCGACCTGCCCGACGAGATCCCCAAGGCGGTCGTGCAGGAGCGGTACCTGCGCCTGACCGCGCTGCAGGAGCGGATCTCGCTGGAGGAGAACCAGGCGCTCGTCGGCCGGACCGTCGAGGTGCTGGTCGCCGAGGCGGAGGGCCGCAAGGACGACGCCACGCACCGCGTCACGGGCCGCGCCGCCGACAACCGGCTGGTCCACCTCGCGCTCCCGGTCGACGCCGAGGCGCCCCGCCCGGGCGACCTGGTCACCGTGACGGTCACGCACGCGGCCCCGCACCACCTCGTGGCCGACTCAGCGCTGACCGGCGGCACGTTCGCGGTGCGACGCACGGCGTCGGGCGACGCGTGGGAGCGCCGGCAGAACGGCGAGGACGAGCACAGCCACGGCGGCGCGGGCGACTCGTGCGGCACCGGCGGGCCCGCGGGTCCGGTGGTCCTCGGGCTGCCGACGATCGGGCGCCGCTGAGCGGCTAGTTGTCCGGCACGTCCGGCGGCGGGGCGCCGTCGTGGGGGAGCACGGCCTCGAGCGACGAGAACATCTGCACGCCCGTGCCCAGCCCGCACGCGAGCAGCTGCGCCAGCTGGGGCTCGGTCACGCCGGGCTCGAAGTCGGCGGAGACCTCGCTGTACAGCGCGAGGACGCCCTCCTCCTCGCGAAGGTAGGCCTTGGGCCAGATCCGTTCGCGGTTCCAGTCGTTGACCGCCAGGGACGCGATCTCGCGCTGGTCCAGGGGCAGGCTGCGGTGCCAGCGGCCGCGGACCTGCAGGATCTCCTGCTGCTCGCCCAGGAGCAGGAACCAGAACCGGCTCCCGTCCCACGTGCCGGTGAGGTCGCCGTCGTCGTCGATCACGAACCGGTAGCCCCGGCCGACCAGGTAGTCGGCGATGCGCTCGCGGGTCAGCGGACCCGGCGGCTCGTCGTCGGGCGTCGGCCGCTTGGTGGGCTTGGGCAGCCCGCCGAGCACCCGCAGCAGCCAGCCCGGGCCGCTCACGGTGCCACTCCCGCCGGGTCCGGGTACCGCTCGTCGAGGGCGTCGAAGAACATGCTGCCGGTCGACAGGCCGCAGAAGAGCATCTGGCTGAGCTGGGCGTCGGTGGCGCCGTGCTCGAGGTCGGTGGCCACCTCCGAGACGACGTGCACGCGGCCGTTGTCCCGCACGCGGACGTACGCCTTGGGCCAGATGCGGTCGGCGTTCCACTCGTTGCAGACGTCGAGCACCTCCTCGAGCCGCTCGATGGCGACCTCGCGGTGCCACTGCCCGCGGACCTGGAGGATCTCCGACTTCTCGCCGAAGAGGAAGAAGTAGAACAACCGGCCGCGCCACAGCCCGCCCAGGTCGCCGTCGTTGTCGACGAAGTAGCTGAACTGGTTGTTGGTCATCCAGGCGGCGATGCGCGCCGGGGTGACGTCCGTGGGCAGGTCGACCGCCGGTTCCGCCACGCCGAGCTCCCGCGCGAGCAGCTCGGCCACGCGGTCGTGGAGCTCGTCGTCGTCGGGTTCCGGTGCCGGCAGCCGATCGGCTGCCTCGGGCCGCGAGCGACCCGGGAACCATCGCCGCGCACGCTCCCCGAACGACCCCATGCGCACGACAGTACCGGCGGTCGCCCACACAGGGAGGCCGTCATCCGGGTGGCGCGCGGTCTCGCGTAGGTTCTGGGCATGCTCGTCCGCGCCGCTCTCGTGCCCGACACCGCCCTCCTCGTGCCCGGCGCGTCGGGGTCGGCGCAGGTGCTCGCCGGGCTGCGCGAGGCGGCGCTGCGCGCGGTGGCCGAGGTGGTCTCGGCAGACGTCGCGACGATCGTCGTGGTGGCGCCCGGGCCGGAGCCCCGTGAGCTCACCGGCGTGGTGCGGCCGTCGCTGGCGGCCGCCGGGGTCCCGGACGAGCTGCTCGGGTGGCCGGTCGCGGGTATCCGGCTCCCGCCGGGCCCGGCCACKAACCCGTCGGTGTCCAGCGCCGTCGCCCTGCACCTGGTGGCCTGCGCCGGGCGGACCACCGGCCTGCGGGTGGTCGAGGTGTCGGGCCGGCAGCGCGCGGACGACCTTGCCGCCCTCGGGGCCGCCCTCGTGGGGGACGGGCCGACGGGCCTGGTCGTCGTCGGCTCCGGGAGCGGCCGGCACGGTCCGGACGCCCCGCTCGCC
>NZ_JBFULZ010000250.1:0-4974 GCF_054049635.1 Cellulomonas sp. P5_C6
GTGATGCCGACCATGTGCATGGTCTCGTGGGTGAGCACGTGCACGGCGACGACCTGGTCGAGCGTCGGGCGGGACTTGGTCGACCACAGCCACGCCCGCAGGTGGGCGCAGGGTGCCTGCTTGATCAGGGTCGAGCGCTCGGGGACGCCACCCGGACCCCACCGGACGAACCCGAGCTCGGGGCCGAGGTCGAGGAACGCCTGCCCGAGCCCCTGGCAGTGCACCTGCACGGGGCCGCCGGCGATCTCGACGGCGGCGCGCTGCAGCCGGTGCTCGACGACGGACTGGACGACGAGCGGGACCGCGCAGCACAGCGCGAGCACGAGGGAGAGCCCGACGCTGATCTTCGGGAACGGGGCCACCCGGCCCAGCGAGTCGACGCGGTTCAGCACCCACCGCACGGCGAGGGCCGCCGCGAGGGTGAGGAAGCCGATCAGCGTGAGGGTGAGCAGCACACCTCAGTCATCGGTCGGTGCGAGCTCCACCATGACGTGCGCGGGGTCGAGGACCTCGAGGATGCGGCTCATGACCCGGTCCAGGTCGGCGACGTCGGCCGCGGTGAGCGGGTCGATGACGGTGGCCAGGACGGTGGCGGCGTGGCCCGGTGCGGCGGCGACGACCGCGGTCCAGCCGTCGGCCGTGAGGATCGCGTTCGTCGCGCGGCGATCTTCGGCGCAGGGCTCGCGCCGGACCAGTCCGCGCTTCTCCAGCCGGCTGACCACGTGCGACAGGCGCGCGAGCGTCGAGTTCGTGTGCGCCGCGAGCGCCGTCATGCGTAGCGTGCGGTCCGGTGCCTCGGAGAGCATGGCGAGCGTGAAGTACTCGAAGTGGCTCAGGCCGGAGTCGCGCTGCAGCTGGGACTCGAGCGTGCCGGGGAGCAGCTCGACCACCGCGATGAGCTTCTTCCAGGCGCGCAGCTGCGCGTCGTCGAGCCATCGCACGTCGTCCATGTCGCCGACCCTATCAAATGCTTGACGCTACAACTATTAGCGCTAAGATGCTTGAAGCAACAACCAATCGAGGAGGAGACGCTGTGAGCACAGTGACGGTCATCGGGGCCGGGACGATGGGGGCGGCCATCGCGTGGCGGGTCGTCGCGGGCGGCAACGACGCCCAGGTGCTCACGCGGAACCCGGTCAAGGTCGCCATCCCCGGGGTCAAGCACGGGTCGGTCGGTGACCCGATCACGGGCGACATCGTCGTCCTCGCCCTGCCCTACGGCGCGTACGCCGAGGTGCTCGGGCAGTACGAGGGCCAGCTGGACGGCAAGGTGCTGGTCGACGTGTCCAACCCGATCGACCCCACGACCTTCGACGGGCTCGTCGTGCCGGCCGGGAGCTCCGCCGCCGCCGTCCTCGCCGAGCAGGTGCCGGGCGCGACCGTGCTCAAGGCCTTCAACACGACCTTCGGCGCCACCCTCACCAGCGGCGAGGTGGGCGAGGAGCGGACGACCGTGCTCATCGCTGGCGACGACGCGGACGCCAAGGCGCAGCTCAGCGGGATCGTGGAGGCCGGCGGCCTGCGGGCGGTCGACGCCGGGTCGCTCAAGCGGGCGCACGAGCTCGAGGCGTTCGGCTTCCTGCAGATCGCGCTGGCCGCGACCGAGCAGACGTCGTGGACCGGCGGATTCGGGCTGACCCGATGAGCGAGGTCCTGGACGGCCGCACCGACGTCGGCGCCGTCACCCTCAAGGTCGGCGACCTCGACGGCATGACCGACTACTACGCCCGGGGCATCGGCCTCGCGGTGCTGAGCCAGGAGGGCGACCGCGTGACCCTCGGTCGGCAGGGCGTGCCCTCGGTCGTGCTCGAGCACACGCCGCTGCTCAAGCACGCGCCGTCGTCCGCCGCCGGCCTGTTCCACACGGCGATCCTGTTCGACCAGCAGGCCGACCTCGCCTCGTCGGTCTTCTCGGTCGCGCGGCACTTCCCGTCCTCGTTCACGGGCAGCTCGGACCACCTCGTGTCCAAGGCGCTGTACTTCGACGACCCCGAGGGCAACGGCGTCGAGCTGTACTGGGACCGGCCGCGCGAGCAGTGGGGCTGGGAGAACGGGCGCGTGGCGATGGCGACCGAGTACCTCGACCCGAACGGCTTCCTGCGCGAGAACCTGGCCGACCCCGACGCGCTCGACGGCGCCGCCGCGGTGGGCCACGTGCACCTCAAGGTCGGCGACATCACCACGGCCCACCAGTTCTACGTCGACACGGTCGGCTTCGAGGTCACCGCCGAGTACGGCACGCAGGCGCTGTTCGTCTCCGCCGGCGGGTACCACCACCACCTCGCCATGAACACGTGGCAGAGCCGTGGTGCGCAGGGCCGGTGGCCCGCGCTCGGGCTGGGCGAGGTCACCATCGAGCTGCCGACGGCAGACGAGCGCGGCGCCCTCGGGGCCCGGCTGGCGAGCCGCGGCATCGCGGTCCGCGACGACGGCCGGGTGCTGGCGTTCGAGGACCCGTGGAACAACGAGATCCGGGTCGTGGTGGCGGACTGACTCAGGGGACCGGAGGGGCGGTCTCGACCGCCTCCTCGTTCCAGTTCTCCGCCGTCTGCAGCACCCAGAAGACGACGAAGAGCACGAGCAGGATCGCCTCCACGACCAGGATCGTCGCGAACCAGAGCGTGAACCCGGACAGCGCGGCGATCGCGTACAGGGCGGCGGCGACCACGATGGTCACGACCATGAGCAGGCTGATCACCTTGTAGGTGCCGGCGTACCCGTGCGGCGTCATGCCCCGCACGTTCCCGCGCTCCGGTGCGCGGCGGCCGTTGATCCACGCGACGGCGGCGATCAGGGCGAAGAACGTGATCGCCGACGCGTAGTGGGCCCCGGTCAGGAACGTGTTCCGCGAGAGGACGAACCAGAGCCCGAACGCCAGCCAGACCCCGGTGGCCACGAGCAGCGCGATCGTCATCGCACGGCCCCGCGGGCGGGCGCTCCACCACGCGAACACCAGCCCGACGCCGCCGACCACCAGCAGCGCGCTGATGTTGTTCTCGACCCCCGGCACCAGCTCGGGCGGCAGGCAGGTCTCGACGCCGGCCTCGCAGCCGCGCCGGAGAGGGGTCGGCACGAAGGCGACGACCGGGATCACCATGCCCGCGAGGTCGAGCAGCGCGTCCTCCCACCCGGGCCGGCCCTTGATCGCGATCAGCGCGGGGCCGATGGCGACCAGCGAGCCGATGAACACGGCCTTCACGGCGGTGTAGTAGTACGCGCTGATCGAGCCGAGGCGCGGGCTGTCGCCCCAGAGCATCTCGATCACGAGCGACGTCCCCAGCAGGAGCGCCATCCCGACGACGGACACGCGCAGGTACCGGTACGTCTTGCGGGTGGTCAGGTCCAGGGCCACGACCTCACCGGGTTCGTCTGCCGCCATCGTCGGCCACCTCCCGTCCTCGCACCGTACTCGGGTGACCCCTCAGTCCGGGAGCGCCTCGGCCAGCTCGCTGCGGGACCGGACCCCGAGCTTCAGGTACACGTTCCGCAGGTGGTACTCGATGGTCTTCGGGCTGAGGAACAGCGCCGCCGCGGCCTCCCGGGTGGTCCGGCCGCCGGCGAGCATGCGGGCGACCTGCAGCTCCTGCGGCGTGAGGTGGTCGAGGCCGGTGGCGCTGCGGCGCTGCGCGGTCTCCCCGGTGGCGCGCAGCTCGGCGGCCGCCTGGTCCGCCCACGGGACGGCGCCGAGGCGGTCGAACGTGGCCAGTGCGGCGCGCAGGTGCGGGCGGGCGTCGGTCCGGCGCTTGAGCCGACGCAGCCGGGAGCCGTGCGCCAGCTCGGTGCGCGCCGTCTCGAAGTCGTCGACCGTGTGCCCGTGGTACGCCAGCGCGACCCCGAAGCAGACGTCGACGTCGTCGTCCGGGCAGGTCAGGCCGGCCGACCGCGCGGCGCGGGCGAGCGACCACGGCTGACCCTTGACCTCCGCCCGCTCGGTCAGCGACGCGGCGAGGGCGGTGGCCTCGTCGTGCAGTCCGAGGTGCACCATCGCCTCGACCATCTCGGCGGCGGGCGACAGGTCGACGTCCACCAGCCCGAGCTCCGTGAGCAGGGCGTCCAGCTCCCGGTACTCGGCCAGCGCGCTCTCGGCGCGGCCGAACCCCAGCTCGAGCTCGGCCACCGCGTGCATCGCCCACGCCTGGAAGAAGCCGAGGTGGTGCGCGCGGGTGATCGCCAGGGCCTCGGCGGCGTGCGAGCGGCAGGGGTCGGTCGCGCCGCGGCGGGCCTCGAGCCACGCCAGGCCCGCCAGGCACGCGGCGACGTCCGTGGACTGCCCGGCCTCGCGCGCCAGGTGCACGGCCTCGGTGTAGCCGGCGACGGCGTCGTCCCAGCGGTCCGTCGTCGCCTGGTCGCGGGCCACGTAGAACAGGAGGGACGGCAGCCCGCCGATGTCGCTGCGGCGGCGGGTGTGGGCGACCACCGTCGGGATCACGTCCCGGCCGACCGCGCTCTCCCGCAGGTACAGGGGGCCGACGACGAGCCACGGGGCGAGCACCGGGTCCTCGAGGAACTRCTCCGCCTGCGCCATGGCCGTGCGCAGCAGGTCGGGCCCGCCGTTCCCCGCGAGCACCCCGGCGACGGCCGTGGCCATCAGCCCGACCCACGCGGCCGCCGGGGTGCGCGCCTCGATGTCCCCGATGCGGGCGGCGGCGGAGGCCGCGGTCGCGATGTCCCCGGCGAACTGGCTGGCCAGCACGCCGTCCGCCAGCAGCCGGATCGCGGCGTCCGGGTCCGCGTCGGCCGCCTCGATCCCCGCCGCGACGAGCACGTCCCGGGCGCGCTCGACCGATCCCGTGCGGGCGGCGACCGCGCCGTCGAGGGACGCCGCGCGGATCCGCAGGTCCGGGGTCTGCGGCAGCCGGGACGCGCGGGCCAGCAGGTCGACGGCCGTGTCCGGCAGCCCCGCCCGCCAGGCGCTCTCCGCGGCCGAGATCAGCCGCCGCACGCGGTCGGCGGGGTCCGGGGTGAGCCGGGCCG
>NZ_JBFULZ010000251.1:0-4965 GCF_054049635.1 Cellulomonas sp. P5_C6
GGCCGACGAGGTCGTCCCGGAGCTCCCCGCCCCGGTCGCCCAGGCGCCCTTCGCACCCGAGCCCGTCAGCCCGGCCGCCCCGGTGCGGACGTCGGCGTGGACCTCGGAGGCACCCGCCCCGGAGGCGCCCGCCGGTGCCGACCCGTCGCAGTCGTGGATGGCGTCGACCGCGTGGCCCGCCCCGACGGCACAGGCTCCGGTCGCACCTGCGCCGGCCGCCCAGCTCCCGAAGGCGCCCGCTCCCATGGAGCCCGCGCCGGCCGGTTCGTGGCAGCCGCCCGAGTGGGCCGCGCGTCCGGGCGGCAACCCCGCACCGCACTCGACGGTCCCGCAGCCTGCGCTGCCGCCGTCGGTCGCACCCCGCGTCGGCACCCTCGACGACGAGGTGGCGGCGATGCTCGCCCTCCGGTCGGACATCCAGGAGCAGGCACTCTCCGAGCTCTCCCAGCTCTCGGCCTACCGGCCGGCGGCATCGGGTGGCAACGCCGAGCGCCTGACCAAGCGAGTCCCCACAGCTGTCCCGGCGACAACCGTCACCGAGGACGAAGGGAAGCCCGTGCAGCGTGACGCGGACCAGCTCCGGTCGCGTCTGTCGAGCTTCCAGTCCGGGACCTCCCGTGGCCGTCGTGCCACGGAGGACCCGTCCGGCCAGAACGGCGTGAGCTGATGACTGCCCCAGACCCCACAACCGTCGTCACCGCCATGGTGGCGTCTGACCCCGCAGTCATCGACTGCACCAGCAAGGAGGAAGTGTGACCGCGCTCAGCACCGAGGCAGCCAACTTCGGCTGGCTCCTGGACAACTTCGTCCGGACCGTGCCCGGCACCCGCCACACACTCGTGGTGTCTGCGGACGGTCTTCTCATGGCGATGTCCGAGCAGCTCGACCGCACCAGCGGCGACCAGCTCGCGGCCATCGTCTCCGGGATGTCGAGCCTGACCCGTGGCGCCGCGCGCCAGCTCCGTGCGGGGGAGGTGCGTCAGGCGATCATCGAGATGGACAACTTGTTCCTCTTCCTCATGAGCGTCTCGAACGGCTCCGTCCTCGCCGTGGTCGCGGAGTCCAGCTGCGACGTGGGCCTCATCGGCTACGAGATGGCGATGCTCGTCTCTCGTACCGAGGCGACCCTCACGCCGCAGCTCATCTCCGAGATGCGTGGTCAGCTCCCCGTCGACGGCGCCACCCGCGCGCCGGTGGCCTGAGGCCCCGGCCTCGGAGAGAGACTGACTCATGAGCGAGCACATCGAGTACGAGGCCAGAACGGTCCGGCCCTACGCCGTGACCGGTGGCCGCGTGCGCTCGGCGCGCTCCGACCTGCCTCTCGAGGCACTGGTCGAGGTGATGCCCGGCGCCGTCGCGAGCCAGGGTCTGCCGCCCGAGAAGCGGGCGATCCTGCAGCATGCAGCGTCCAACTACATCTCGGTGGCAGAGCTCTCCGCTCTGCTCCACCTGCCGCTCGGCGTGATCCGGATCCTCGTATCCGATCTGTCTGACCAGCAGTACGTGCGCGTGCACACCTCACAGCCGGTCGAGGTCAACACCGGTGAGTCCCCTGCCCTGTCCCTCAGCGTGCTGGAGAGTGTTCTCAATGGCATTTCCGCCCTCTGACGCCGCTGTGGCCGCTCCGGCGGGCACGGCAGGAAGCGTCGCACCCACAGTCGTCAAGATCGTCGTCGCCGGCGGGTTCGCCGTCGGCAAGACGACCTTCATCGGCTCCATCTCGGACATCGAGCCCCTCAACACCGAGGCCGCGATGACCGAGCACTCCGTCGGCGTCGACGACGCCGGTGGCGTGTCGGACCGCAAGACCACCACCACGGTGGCGATGGACTTCGGTCGTATCGCCCTGCCGGGGTCGCTCTGGCTCTACCTGTTCGGTACCCCTGGCCAGGACCGGTTCCTGTTCATGTGGGACGACCTGGTCCGCGGCGCCATCGGTGCCGTCGTCCTGGTCGACACCGACCGGCTCGACCAGTGCTTCCCGGCCGTGGACTACTTCGAGAGCCGCGGCATCCCGTTCGTCGTGGGCGTCAACTGCTTCGACGGCGTCGCCAAGCACCAGCTGGACGACGTCCGTGAGGCGCTGGCGATCCCGGCGCACGTGCCGGTCCTCTACACGGATGCCCGGTCGCGCGCGGCCACGAAGCAGGCGCTCATCTCGCTCGTGCAGCTCGCGATGGAGCGTCTGCGCAGCCGGTGACCCTCGAGGTCTCACCCGACCGCGGCCGGCCCCTGCAGGGGGGCCGGCCGCCGTCGTTCCCCGACGCGGTGGGGGATCATGGTGCCGTGACCGCATCGTCCTCCGTGCCCTCGCCGCGTCCGCGCGGCGACGACGGCGACGGGGTGGTGCCGCAGCCTCGCGCGGCGGGCGACGACGTCGAGCCGGCCGCCGACGACGAGCAGGCTGTCGACGACGATCAGGCGACCGACGATCAGGCGACCGACGACGGGCCGACCGCCGACGACGAGCCGACCGCCGACGACGGGCCGGTCACCGACGGGCCCCCGCCGGTGCCCGTCCGCCCCGACGTGCCGAACCAGGCGTCGGCCCCTGCGCTCTCCGGCGCGATGCCGACGGTCCCGCCGCGGACGTCGGTCCTGCCCCCGAAGACCCCGCCGCGAACCTCGGGCCCGGCCCCGACGGCACCGCCGTCGACCGCCCCGCCGCCGGCGGCACCGCCGCGACGCTCGGTCCTGCCGCAGCGAGTACCAACGCAGACACCAGCCCCGTCGCCGCCGGCCCCGCCCAGCGGCGCGACGGGGGCCGCCCCACCGGCGCGGCCCGTGCCCACCGCCCGGGTCTATGCGGACGGGTCGGCCCTCTCCCGCTACCTCGACGGCGCCCCCTGTCGCTCGCAGTGGCTCTCGTGGGTGGCGGACCACGAGAAGCAGCTGATCACCACGCCCCTCGGCATGACCGAGCTGCGCCGCATCGCGCGCCCCCGCGGGGTCGAGGCGACCGGCGTCGCGCACGACGTCGAGGAACGCGTCGAGGTCATCCGGTTCTCGGACCAGACGCTGCGCGCGGCCACCAAGGTCTCCGGGGTGCTCCCGCCGTTCATCGCCCTGCACATCGGTGCAGCCCTGAGCCACCCGGACGTCGCGAGCGTCGCGACGTACGACGTCCAGCTGGCCCAGGTCTCGGCGCTGCACGGGCTGGACGTCGTCTCGCCGGGGTGGCCCGCGCGCTGGTGGGAACGGGCCGGGTGAACCTGCCGCTCGGCCCCCTTCCCCGGAGCGCTGGACCGGCCTAGTTTCGAGAGGTGACGGACACCGCGAGCCCCGAGACCGTTCCAGCTCCGACCGAGGGGACTCCCCGCCCCGCTCCTGCGTTGCGGCCGCACCGCCGCCGGGCCGCCGATCCGGTGGTGCACCTGACGCGTGAGGAGCGCATCGCCCGGGGCGCCGCCGCCCGGGTGCTCCTGCCGCGCGAGTCGTTGGCGGACGTCGGGGCCGGCTTCTCGCGGCCCGACCCGATCGAGCTGCTGGTCTCCCAGGGCCAGACGCGGGTGCCCGAGCTGGTGCCGCTGCGGTACGGGCGGATGGTCGCCACGCCGTTCACGTTCTACCGCGGCGCCGCGCTGATCCAGGCCTCGGACCTGGCGGCGACGCCCGACACGGGGCTCGACGTCCAGCTCTGCGGCGACGCGCACCTGTCGAACTTCGGCCTCTACGGCACGCCGGAGCGCCGGCTGCTGTTCGACCTCAACGACTTCGACGAGACCCTGCCGGGACCGTTCGAGTGGGACGTCAAGCGCCTGGTGGCCAGCATCGAGATCGCGGCGCGCGGCAACGGCTTCAGCCGCAAGGAGCGGCGCGACCTGCTGCTCAGCGTCGCCAAGACCTACCGGACGACGATCCGGGAGTTCGCGACGAAGACGAACATCGACGTCTGGTACGCGCGGCTCGACGTCGACGACTTCATGGCGAAGAACGGCTCGTCGTTCGCCAAGACCCAGATCAGGCGCACGGAGTCGACCGTGAAGAAGGCGCGGTCCCGTGACCACCTGCAGTCAGTCGCGAAGCTGACCGAGATCGTCGACGGGCACCGACGGTTCCTGTCCGACCCGCCGTTGGTCACGACGCTGAGCGACCTGCTCGGCCCGGACGAGATGGACCGGTTCATGGCGGGGATGGGCGACCTGGTGCGCGCCTACCAGGCGAGCCTGCAGCCGGACCGCCGGCACCTGGTCGGCCAGTACCGGGTGGTGGACATGGCGCGCAAGGTCGTCGGTGTGGGCAGCGTGGGCACCCGGGCGTGGATCCTGCTGCTCGAGGGTGTCGACGAGAGCGACTACCTGATCCTGCAGGCCAAGGAGGCGCAGCCCTCGGTGCTCGAGCAGTTCCTCGGGGCCAGCGAGTACACGCAGTCCGGTCAGCGCGTGGTCGAGGGCCAGCGACTCATGCAGGCCGCCAGCGACACCATGCTCGGGTGGCAGCGGACCCACGGCCTCGACGGCGTCACCCGGGACTTCTACCTGCGCCAGCTGCGGGACTGGAAGGGCTCGGCAGTCATCGAGACCATGGTGCCGGTCGGCATGCGCGAGTACGGGGCGCTGTGCGCCTGGACGCTCGCCCGCGCCCACGCCCGCTCCGGGGACCGCGTGGCCATCGGCGCCTACCTCGGCGGGTCCAAGGCGGCTGACGAGGCGTTCGCCGACTTCGCCTCGGCCTACGCCGACCGCACGGAGAAGGACCACGGCGCGCTTGTCGCCGCGATCGCCTCGGGGCGCCTGCAGGCGATCGAGGGCGTCTGACGGACCCTCAGCCGCGGCCCAACGCGCGGGCCGCGGCGACCACGAGGGACTCGTCGGTCGTCGTGTAGCCGTCGGACCCGCCACCGGGCCCGCCCGACTCGTCGACGTGCCGGCTCGCCGACAGGTGCACGGCGTCGACCCCGGCCGCGACCAGCGCGGGGATGTCCTTCGGCCGGACGCCGCCGCCGGCCATGACCTGGAGCCGGCC
>NZ_JBFULZ010000252.1:0-4951 GCF_054049635.1 Cellulomonas sp. P5_C6
GCTCGACGACGACGGCGCGGACGGCGCGGGCGACGGGGTCGGCGTGGTCGCCGCGGGGGCGGCGGGGCTCAGCGACGAGGACTTCGCGCCCGCGCGGGCGTCGTTGCGGTAGAAGCCGGAGCCCTTGAACACCACGCCCACGGACGAGAAGACCTTGCGCAGGCGCCCCTCGCACTCGGGGCAGACGCTCAGCGAGTCGTCGCTGAACGACTGCACGATCTCGAAGGCGTGACCGCACGCCGTGCAGGCGTAGGCGTAGGTGGGCACTGAAGGTCTCCTGGCAGCTGATGAAGGTCTGGCACTCGCATCGTCCGAGTGCCAATCGTAACCGCTGGCACGCGCGGGACATTCCGCCCTGTGCCGCGGGTGTGCTGCGGCGGTCGGAGCGCGGCGGGCGAAGTACCCTCCGAAGCGTGTCTCGTGCTCACCTCGTCCGACTCTCCCTCGCCACCGTCGCGGTGGTGGTCGCCGTCGCGCTCGTGGCGACCCTGGTGCTCGTCTTCGTCGTGGTGCGGCGCCCGCTCCCGGAGGTCTCGGGCGAGCAGCAGCTGCCGGGGCTGGACGCCGAGGTGACGGTCACGCGGGACGACCGGGGCGTGCCGACGATCACGGCGACGACCGCGCAGGACCTCTTCAAGGCGCAGGGCTACGTCGCCGCGCAGGACCGGTTCTTCGAGATGGACTACCGCCGGCACGTGACGGCGGGGCGGCTCTCGGAGCTGGTGGGCCAGAACGCGGACGCGCTGGAGGCGGACAAGGTCGTCCGGACCTTCGGCTGGCGCCGGGTGGCCGAGCAGGAGTGGGACCTGCTGGAACCGTCCACCCGGGACGCCCTGCAGGCCTACGCCGACGGCGTGAACGCGTACCTCGACGGCAAGGACCCGGGCGCGCTCGCCGTCGAGTACAGCGTGCTCGGTCGGCAGGTGACCGTGCGGGCGCCCGAGAAGTGGGATCCCGTCGACTCGCTCGCATGGCTCAAGGCGATGGCGTGGGACCTGCGCGGCAACTACGACGAGGAGCTGGCGCGCGCGGCCTCGTTCTCGTCGGTGGGGGACATCGCGCGGGTCGACGAGCTGTTCCCGACCTACCCGCAAGACCTGAACCAGCCCATCCTGAGCGCCGCGGACCTGCCAGTGACTGCCGCGCAGAGCACGAGCGCGCCGGCGACGATGCTCGACCTGGACGACACGGACCTGCAGGCGGCGATCGCCTCGGCGAGCGCGGCCCTCGCGGCGGTCCCGCACCTGATGGGCGACGGTGAGGGCGTCGGCTCCAACTCGTGGGTGGTCTCCGGCKACCTGACCAAGTCGGGCAAGCCGCTGCTGGCCAACGACCCGCACCTCGGCATCTCGGCGCCCGGCATCTGGGAGCAGGTCGGCCTGCGCTGCGCCGACGTCACCGCGGACTGCCCGTACGACGTCTCGGGCTTCGCGTTCGCGGGGATGCCGGGCGTCGTCATCGGGCACAACGCCAAGCTCGCCTGGGGCCTGACCAACCTGGGCGCCGACGTGACCGACTTCTTCCTCGAGCGGGTCGACGGCAGCACGAGCCAGGTCGACGGGGGCGTCGCGCCGATCACGGAGCGCACCGAGACCATCCACGTCAACGGCGCCGACGACGTCAAGCTGACCGTCCGCGAGTCGATCCACGGGCCGATCGTGTCCGACGTCCTCGACCTGGTCGGAGTCGGCACCGCGCCGGTCCCCGACGGCGCACCGGGCCGGCGCTTCGAGGTCGCGCTGTCGTGGACCGCCCTGCAGCCGGGCCGGACGATGGACGCGGTGCTGGCGATGGACGTCGCGTCGAACTCCGACGACATCCAGGACGCGGCCGCCCTGTTCGACGTGCCGTCGCAGAACATCGTGTTCGCGACGACGGACGGGCACATCGGCTACCAGGCGCCGGGCCGCATCCCGGTGCGCGCGAACGTCCCCGGCGGCCCGGTCCCGTCGAACGGCACCTGGCCGCGGCCGGGCTGGGACAGCCGGTACGACTGGACGGGGTTCGTCGACGCCGCCGACATGCCCCGCACGATCGACCCGCCCGAGGGGTACATCGTCACCGCGAACCAGGCCGTCGCGCCCGCCGGGATGGGCCCGTTCCTCACGGCCGACTGGGACTACGGGTACCGCGCTCAGCGCATCCGCGACCTGCTCGGCACCGACACGGCCGACCACGCGGTCACCGTCGCCGACATGAGCCGGATCCAGTTCGACCAGCACAGCCCGTACGCGGACGTGCTGGTCCCCGTGCTGCTCTCACTGCACATCGACGACTCGTTCTACGACGACGGCCAGGAGCTGCTGCGGACGTGGGACCGGGTGCAGTCGCCCGACTCGGCGGCGGCTGCCTACTTCTCGGCGGTCTGGGCCGACGTGCTCAAGGCGGCCTTCGCGGACGACCTGCCCAAGGGCTACGGCCCGGACGGCTCCTCGCGCTGGCTCGACGTGGTCCGCCGTCTGATCGACCAGCCCAACTCCCCGTGGTGGGACGACAAGACGACGCCGGGCGTGGTCGAGGGACGCGACGAGGTGCTCACGCGGGCGATGGTCGCGGCCCGCCGGCAGCTCACCGCGCAGCTGGGCCGCGAGGCGACGGACTGGCGCTGGGGGCAGCTGCACACGGCCGCGCCCGAGCACCCCGTGCTGGGCGGACCGTCGGTCCCGTCGGTGATCCGCGAGCTGGTGAACCCGGAGCCGGTCGCGGTCGGCGGCGGTTCGTCCATCGTCGACGCCACCGCGTGGGACGCCAGCTCCGGCTCGTTCGACGTCACCGCCGCCCCGTCCATGCGGATGGTGGTGGACCTCGGGGACCTGGACGCGTCGACGTGGGTCACGCTCACCGGCACCTCCGGCCACCCGGCGAGCGTGCACTACGCCGACCAGCTGGGCCCGTGGTCGCGGGGCGAGACCTTCCCCTGGCCGTTCACGCAGGCGGCGACCGAGGCCGACGTCCGGGACCGGCTGACGCTCACCCCGTGATGCGGTGCCACTCCAGCGGGGTGGCGACCGCGTCGACCAGGCGGTCGTGGCGCTCGCGCGGCAGCGGGCGGCTGTCGGCGTCGTAGAGCTCCTCGGGGAAGACGAGGGCGACCACGGGCACGCCCGGACGCAGGTGCTCGAGCGCCCGGTCGTACCAGCCGCCACCCTGCCCGAGGCGGGCGCCGGTGGTGTCGACGGCCAGGGCCGGGGCGATGACGACGTCGGCGTCGGCCAGCGCCGGAGCGCCGAGGGTCTGGCCGCCCGGCTCGGGCGGGCGGCCGGGGGCGCGCTCGCGCAGGTCGTCGGGACCCGCGTACTCGGCCCAGTCGCGCTGCAGGCCGCTGCCCAGCACGGGCATGAGGACCCGGACGCCGCGCGCGGCGAGCGCCTCGAGCAGGGGGCCCGTGCCGGGCTCGGTCACGCGCGACGCGTACACGGACACGCAGCCGGCGTCGATCACGGCCGGGATGGTCAGCACCACGTCGGCCAGGGCGTGGGCGGCCTCGTCGCGCAGGCGGACGGACCGGGACTTGCGGGCGTCGCGGATCGCGGTGCGCAGCCGCTCCTTGACGTCCTCGACCTCGTCCCCCTCGGACACGCGCGGATACGGCTGGGCGACGCTGCTCATGGGAACAGTGTCGCCCACGCGGAGACGCCCCGGCGACGTCCCGGGGGATCGGGTGTGAACACTTCCGGGTGGTGACGTACGCCACTGCGCACCCCCGACACGCGCGACTAAGGTCCCGACATGACGATCCACAAGGCAGTCATTCCCGCCGCGGGCCTGGGGACCAGGTTCCTGCCCGCCACGAAGTCGACGCCCAAGGAGATGCTCCCGGTGGTGGACAAGCCGGCCATCCAGTACGTCGTCGAGGAGGCCGTGAAGGCCGGGCTCGACGACGTCCTGCTCATCACGGGCCGCTCCAAGCGCACCCTCGCGGACCACTTCGACGCCGTGCCGGAGCTCGAGGCGGCGCTCGAGGCGAAGGGCGACCTCGAGCGGCTGGCCAAGGTCCGGGAGTCCACCGACCTGGGGCACGTGCACTTCGTCCGGCAGGGGCAGCCCAAGGGGCTCGGGCACGCGGTCCTGCAGGCCAAGCACCACGTCGGGCATGAGCCGTTCGCGGTGCTGCTGGGCGACGACCTGATCGACGAGCGCGACGAGCTGCTGAGCACCATGCTCGCCCTGCAGGAGCGGACGGGCGGCTCGGTCATCGCGCTGCTGGAGGTGCCGCCCGCGCAGATCTCGATGTACGGGTGCGCGGCGGTGGAGGCGTTCGACGGGGCCGACGACGCGGACCAGGTGAAGATCACCGGTCTCGTCGAGAAGCCCGCGGCCGACGAGGCCCCGAGCAACCTGGCGATCATCGGTCGCTACGTGCTGCACCCGGCCGTGTTCGAGGTGCTCGAGAACACCGAGCCGGGCCGCGGCGGCGAGATCCAGCTGACGGACGCCCTCGCCACCCTGGCGGACCTGCCGGCGTCCGAGGGCGGCGGCGTGTACGGCGTCGTGTTCCGCGGCCGGCGGTACGACACCGGCGACCGGCTGGACTACCTCAAGGCCGTCGTCCAGATCGCGGTCGACCGTCCGGATCTGGGCCCGGACTTTCGTGCCTGGTTGACCGACTTCGCGGAGTCGCTGACGGACTGACCCGCCGGGCGGGGCAGAATGCGCGCATGAGATCGGTCCAGGACCACCTCGCGGCAGTGCTCGCCGCCGTCGGGCCGGTCGCGCCCCTCGACGTCGTGCTGCACGACGCCGTGGGCTGCATCCTCGCCGCGGACGTCGTCGCGACCCACGACCTGCCCGCCTTCGCGGTCGCCTCCCGGGACGGGTACGCGGTCGCCGCGCACGACACGGCCGGCGCCGGCTACTCCAGCGTGCAGGCGCTGCCGGTCGCGCACGACGTGCGCCCCGGGCCCGGCGGTCCGCTGCGGCTGGTCCCCGGCACCGCCGTGCGGATCGCGTC
>NZ_JBFULZ010000253.1:0-4928 GCF_054049635.1 Cellulomonas sp. P5_C6
CACCCCGGGGGGACGCGCCTCAGAGCTTGGTGACCGGCGAGAACCGCAGCAGCAGCCGCTTGGTGCCGTCGGTGCCGAAGTCGACCTTGGCCACAGCGTTCGGGCCGGCGCCCTCGAGCGCGACCACCGTGCCGAGCCCGTACGAGTCGTGCGTGACCCGGTCGCCGACCGTCAGCTGCGGGATCGCGGAGTCCGGCCGCGGCGTGGCCGACCCGAACGTCGCGCCCGTCGACGGCAGCGCCTTGCGGGTCTCGACCCGCGGCGCCGAGCGGTAGCCACCGCCGCTGCTTCCGGACGAGCCGTAGCCCGAGCCGTAGGAGCTGCGCAGCTGCTGCGTCGACGACTCGCGCCGCCGCCAGTCGATGAGCTCGTCGGGCAGGTCGTCGAGGAACCGGCTTGCCGGGAACTCGTTGGGCACCCCCCACGCCGTCCGGACCGCCGCGCGCGAGATGTACAGCCGCTCGCGGGCCCGGGTCAGGCCGACGTACGCCAGCCGCCGCTCCTCGGCCAGCTGGTCGGCGTCGGACAGCGAGCGCAGGTGCGGGAACGTGCCGTCCTCCATACCGGTGAGGAACACGACCGGGAACTCGAGGCCCTTGGCGGTGTGCAGCGTCATCAGCGTGACCACGCCGGGGTCGGGCCTCGCCTCGCCGTCCTCGTCGCCGCCGTCGTCGTCGGGGATCTGGTCGGAGTCCGCCACCAGGGACACGCGCTCGAGGAAGTCGGCGAGGTCGCCCTCCGGGTCGGTCTGCTCGAACTCGGAGGCCACCGCGTGCAGCTCGGCCAGGTTCTCCACCCGGGAGGCGTCCTGCGGGTCGTCGCTCGCGCGCAGCTCGGCGAGGTAGCCCGACCGGTCGAGCACGGCGCCGAGCACCTCGGCCGGGCCGGCCGCACCGTCGGACAGCGCCCGCAGGTCGGCCATCATCCGGGCGAACGCGGAGAGCCCGGTGATCGCGCGGGTGCCGAGGCCCGGCACCTCGTCGAGCCGGTCGAGGGCTGCACCGAACGAGATGCGCTCGCGCTCGGCGAACGCCGCGACCATGGACTCGGACCGGTCGCCCAGGCCGCGCTTGGGGACGTTGAGGATGCGGCGCACGCTGACGTCGTCGTCGGGGTTGTCGATGGCCCGCAGGTACGCGACCGCGTCCTTGACCTCGCGGCGCTCGTAGAACCGCGTGCCGCCGACCACCTTGTAGGGCAGCCCGACGCGGATGAGCACCTCCTCCAGCGCCCGGGACTGCGCGTTCGCGCGGTAGAAGATGGCGACGTCGCCGGGCCGCACGCCGTCGGAGTCACCGAGGCGGTCGATCTCCCCGGCGACGAACCGCGCCTCCTCGTGCTCGGTGTCCGCCACGTAGGCCACGATCTGCRCGCCGGCGCCCGAGTCGGTCCAGAGGCGCTTGCCCTCCCGCCCCGGGTTGCGGCTGATCACCGCGTTCGCGGCCGAGAGGATGTTCTGCGTCGACCGGTAGTTCTGCTCGAGCTTGATGGTCCGCGCGTCCGGGTAGTCGACCTCGAACTCGAGGATGTTGCGGATCGAGGCGCCGCGGAAGGCGTAGATCGACTGGTCGGCGTCGCCCACCACCGTGAGCTCGCCGCGGGGCAGCTCCATGTCCGTCGAGTCGTCGACGATCCCCCGCGAGGACCCGACCAGCTCCCGGACCAGCACGTACTGCGCGTGGTTGGTGTCCTGGTACTCGTCGACCAGCACGTGACGGAACCGGCGCCGGTAGTGCTCGGCCACGGCGGGGAACCCCTGCAGCAGGTGCACGGTCGTCATGATCAGGTCGTCGAAGTCGAGGGCGTGCGCCTGCTTGAGCCGGGCCTGGTACCGCGTGTACACCTGCGCCAGCACCGAGTCGAAGTCGTTGGCGGCGCCACCGCCGGAGGTCGCCGCGAACGTCTCCGGGTCCACCAGCTCGTCCTTGAGCGACGAGATCTTCGACGCGAGCGCCTTGGCCGGATAGCGCTTGGGGTCCAGGTCCAGCTCGCGCGCGACCAGCGTGAGCAGCCGCTGCGAGTCCGCGGAGTCGTAGATGGAGAAGCTGGACCGCAGGCCCAGGGTCGCCGCCTCCCGCCGCAGGATCCGCACGCACGCCGAGTGGAACGTGGACACCCACATGCGCCCGGCCGCGGGGCCCACCAGGTGCTCGACGCGCTCGCGCATCTCGGCGGCGGCCTTGTTGGTGAACGTGATGGCGATGACCTCGCCCGCACGCGCCCGACCCGTGGCCAGCAGGTACGCGATGCGGTGCGTGAGCACCCGCGTCTTGCCCGAGCCGGCGCCGGCGACGATGAGCAGGGGGCCGCCCTGGTGCAGCACGGCCTCGCGCTGCTGGGGGTTCAGGCCGACGACCAGGGCGTCGGCCTGCGCCTGCCGGCGGGCGCGGTTCTCGGTCGAGGCGGCGTCCGCGGGGACGCCGGGCAGGGGCAGGGAGAGGTTCTCGAAGAGCGACGTCATGGCTCCCCCAGGATAGGCGCCGCCGCCGACATCACGGGCGCGCGACTGGCCCCGCTGTGGACGCGCGGGGCTCAGGTGGCGGCCAGCGCGGTCAGCCAGGCGCCCGTGCTGACGAGGGCCGCGGCGAGCTCGACCAGGATGGTCAGCCCGGTGGCCTGCAGGGCGGCGACCGTGGCCCGCCACGCCGGCTGGGCGGCCCGCGAGCGCAGCCACTCGACCAGGAAGATGCCGAGCACGAAGCCCACGAACAGTCCGACGACGGGGATCACGAAGAACCCGACCACGCCCGCGACCCCGCCCCAGACCAGCGTCGAGGACGGCACCCCGGCCCGCTTGAGGTGACGGCCCGCCAGCAGGTACTTGGCGACGAACGCGATGGCGGTGACTACCACGGCGATCGCGACGACCGTCCACCCGGCGACCCCGCCGGTCAGGACGCCCCACACGATCACGGCACCGGCGACCAGCAGCCCGCCCGGCAGCACCTGGACGACGACCCCGACCAGCCCGACGAGCACGACGAGACCGGTCAGGAGGTCGCCGATGTGGTCCACGCGCTGGACAGTAGCCTCAGTGCCAGAGCACCGCGACGGCGACGTTGACCACGACGAGCCCGGCGATCGCCCCGAGGTACCCGGTGGTCACGCGCGCGGGCTTGCGCACCCCCACGATCACCAGGGCCGTGACGACGAGGGCGACGACGAGCTTGACGGCGAGCTTCGCGGGGTCCGGGTCGTGCCCGGCGAGCCCGGCCGACGCGATGCCGGCCAGCAGGATGCCCGTCACGAGCGCGGTGAGGATCCCGTGCAGGACGCCGGTCGCGATCTTCGGGGTCCGCAGGTTGACCAGGGTGCCGCCGAGCACGATGGCCCAGCCGATCAGGTGGAGCACGACGAGGAGGTTGTAGACGAGGTCCATGCGGCCACCCTAGATGACGCCCAGTCAGATAAATCCGCGGAGGGCTTGCGGTACTGTCTGGCGACATACCGAACAGTCGGTATCGGGGGTGGACGTGCGCAGGTTCGAGGGCAGGGTCGCCCTGATCACCGGTGCCAGCCGCGGGATCGGCCTGGCGGTCGCAGCACGGCTGGTCGCCGAGGGCGCCACCGTCGTGCTCACGGGGCGCAAGCCGGAGTCGCTGCAGGACGCCGTCGCACGGCTGGACGCGATCGAGCCGGGCCGCGCGGTGGGCGTCGCGGGCAAGGCTGACGACGAGCTCCACCGGGCCGAGGTGCTCGCCCTGGTCCAGAGCCGGTTCGGGCGCCTGGACCACCTGGTCAACAACGCGGGCATCAACCCGGCGTTCGGTCCGGCGCTCGAGATCGAGAGCTCCGTGGTCCGCAAGATCCTCGAGGTCAACGTGGTCGCCGCCCTCGACTGGACCCGGGCGGCCGTCGCGGCCGGCCTGAGCCGCTCGATCGTCAACACCGCCTCGGTCGCCGGCTTGTCGGCCAGTCCAGGCGTGGCGGTCTACGGGGTCTCCAAGGCCGCGCTCATCAACCTCACGCAGCAGCTGGCCGTCGAGCTCGCGCCGGCCATCCGTGTCAACGCGGTCGCCCCCGCCGTGGTCCGCACGCGGCTGGCGCAGGCGCTGTACGCGGGCGAGCGCGAGGCGGCCCTCGCGGCGGCCTACCCGCTGGGCCGGATCGGGGAGCCGGAGGACGTCGCCGGACCGGTCGCGTTCCTGCTCTCCGACGACGCCGCCTGGATCACGGGCCACACCCTCACCATCGACGGCGGCGCGAGCGCCGTCGCGGTCGGCTGACCGAAGGAGCACCCATGGCCACGTCCAGCGTCGTCGACGACATCACGCGCGCCGCGGTCGAGCTGTTCGCCGCCCAGGGGTACGCGAACACCTCGGTGCAGCAGATCGTCGAGGCCGCCGGGGTCACCAAGGGCGCGATGTACCACTACTTCGACTCGAAGGACGAGCTGCTCTTCTCGGTGTACGAGCGGATGCTCTCGCTGCAGACCGACCACCTCGACGAGATCATCGCCCGCGGCGCCCCGACGGCTCAGACGCTGCACGACGTGTGCGTCGACGTCGTCGAGACCTCGATCGACTTCCTGCCCGAGGGCACCGTGTTCTTCCGCAGCGTGCACATGCTCTCCGAGCCCCGCCAGAAGGAGGTCACGCGCCGCCGCCGCCAGTACCACGACGTGTTCGCCGGTCTTCTCGAGCGCGGGCAGCACGAGGGCCTGTACCGCACGGACATCCCGCGCGCGGTGCTCGTCGCGCACTTCTTCGCCGACGTGCACTACCTGTCGACCTGGTACTCCCCCGACGGCGCCGAGGACAAGACGGTCCTCGCCGAGCAGCTGACGGACCTGTTCCTCGACGGCATCACGGCCACCTGAGCCCCCCGGGAGGGAGTCGCATGGACAGCAGGCTCGACGGTCGCGTCTCGATCGTCACCGGTGCCGCGGGCGGGCTCGGGGCCGCGTTCGCGCGGGCCCTGCACGCCGC
>NZ_JBFULZ010000254.1:0-4867 GCF_054049635.1 Cellulomonas sp. P5_C6
GGCCGCCGCGGATGCGGAGGCCGCGCGTGTCGCCGCAGCAGCGGCCGCCGCCGCCCAGGCCGAGGCTCCTGCCGCGCCGTCGGGTGGGTCTGCCTACTACCAGAACTGCGACGCCGTGCGGGCCGCCGGCGCGGACCCGATCCACGTGGGTGAGCCCGGCTACAGCCGCAAGCTGGACCGCGACGGCGACGGGATCGCGTGCGAGTAGGGACCGACCCTCACGCCTGCGGCGCGTGCCGGTCCAGGAACCGGTAGACCTCGGTCGTGTCCACCCCCGGGAACACCCCGACGGGCAGCGCGGCCAGCAGGGACGCGTGCGGGCGGGCGCTCGGCCAGGACTTGTCGGACCAGCGCTCGGCCAGGTCGGTCGGGGGCTGCCGGCAGCACATCGGGTCCGGGCACCTCGACGCGGCCCGCTCGGTGGTCTCGCGGCCGCGGAACCACCGGACGTGCGCGAACGGCACCCCGACGGACACCGAGAACCCGCCCTGCGACGACGTCTGCACGCGGGACGTGCACCAGTACGTTCCCGACGACGTGTCGGTGTACTGGTAGTACGGCGAGAACCGGTCGGGCAGCGTGAACACCACGCGGGCCGTCCACTGCCGGCAGACAGGCTGCCCCTCGATGGCGCCCAGCGGGTCCGCCGGGAACTTCACGCCGTCGTTCTCGTAGGCCTTGTGCAGCGTGCCGCCCTCGTGGACCTTCATGAAGTGCACCGGGATGCCCAGGTGACGCGTCGCCAGGTTGGTGAACCGGTGCGCGGCGGTCTCGTAGGGCACGGCGAAGGCGTCGCGAAGGTCCTCCACCGAGAGGCGGCGCTCGGCCTTCGCCTCCTGCAGGAACGGGACGGCGCCGTCCTCGGGCAGCATCAGCGCGGCCGCGAGGTAGTTGGCCTCGACCCGCTGCCGCAGGAAGTCGCCGTAGTCCTTGGGCTCCGCGTGGCCCAGCACGTGGCTCGCGATGGCCTGCAGGAGCGGTGAGCGGGCGTCGCTGGTGCCGGGGTTGCCCTGCGGCAGGTAGATGCGGCCGTTCGCCAGGTCGGTGACCGACCGTGTGGAGTGCGGCAGGTCCGAGACGTAGTGCAGCGCGAAGCCCAGGTGCGCGGCGATGTCGGCCGTGGCTCGCTGCGACAGGGGCCCGCCGGGGTGGTCGATCGCGGCGAGCAGGCGGCGGGCGTGGTCCTCGAGCTCGGGGAAGTAGTTGTCCTGCGCGCGCATCCGGATCCGCAGCTCCGCGTTCGCGCGGCGGGCCTCCTCCGGTGTGGCCGCGTTCTCGGTGAGGAGACGCTGGATCTCGGCCTGCAGGCGGACCAGCGCCTCGAGGGCGTCGGCGGGCAGGGACCGGCCGACCTTCACCGGTGAGACGCCGAGCGACGCGAACAGCGGACCGCGCTGCGCCCGCTCGAGCTCGACCTCCAGGGCGGCCCGTCGGGTGGGCGGCTCGGTGCGCAGCAGCTCGGACAGCGGGACGTCGAGAGCCTCTGCCACCTGCGCCAGCAGCGAGAGCTTGGGCTCGCGGTGACCGTTCTCCAGCATCGAGACCTGCGAGGGCGCGCGGCCGATGGCCGTGCCGAGGTCGTCGAGCGTCATGTTCCGGCCCGTGCGCAGGTGCCGGATCCGTCGTCCCAGCACCAGCGTGTCGAGGCCGCCGTTGGCCGTCGTCGTCATGCCGTCCACCATCGCCCGGCGTCTGCGCTTCTGTCCAGGAGAAGGAACGCCGATCTTCTGCGGAGGTTGCCGGGGAAGAACTGCTGAGCACCGAGGAAAGTCGAGGTCAGGCCGAACGGCCGAGAAGAACGCCCCAATGACGGAGGRCACCATGAGCACCACCAGGCACGGCGACCAGACGCAGACCGCGGCCGAGCTCGCGGCGAGCTGGGACCTCGACCCGCGCTGGGCCGGCATCCGCCGCACCCACACGGCCGAGGACGTCGTCGCCCTCCGCGGTTCCGTCCGCGAGGAGAGCACGCTCGCCCGCCGGGGGGCCGAGCGCCTCTGGGAGCTCCTGCACTCCCGCACCCTGCTGCCGGCGCTGGGTGCGCTGACCGGCAACCAGGCCGTGCAGCAGGTCCGCGCCGGGCTCGAGGCGATCTACCTGTCCGGCTGGCAGGTGGCCGCCGACGCCAACCTGTCGGGCCAGACCTACCCGGACCAGTCGCTGTACCCGGCCAACTCGGTGCCGGCCGTCGTGCGCCGGATCAACAACGCGCTGCTGCGTGCCGACCAGATCGAGTTCGCCGAGAACGGCCGTCGGACCCGGGAGTGGCTGGCGCCGATCGTCGCGGACGCCGAGGCCGGCTTCGGTGGGCCGCTCAACGCGTACGAGCTCATGCACTCGATGATCTCCGCGGGCGCGGCCGGCGTGCACTGGGAGGATCAGCTCGCGGCGGAGAAGAAGTGCGGCCACCTGGGCGGCAAGGTGCTGGTGCCGACGTCGCAGCACGTGCGGACCCTGTCCGCGGCGCGGCTCGCGGCCGACGTCGCCGGGGTGCCGACCGTCGTCGTCGCCCGCACCGACGCCCTCGGTGCCGACCTGCTGACCTCGGACGTCGACCCCCGCGACGAGCCGTTCCTCACCGGGGAGCGGACGGCCGAGGGCTACTACCGGGTCCGCCCCGGCCTCGATCCCGTCGTCGCACGGGCCGAGGCCTACGCGCCGCACTCCGACCTCATCTGGGTGGAGACGTCGACTCCGGACGCGGCGCTGGCCATCGAGTTCGCCGAGCGGATCCACGACCGCTTCCCCGGCAAGCTGCTGGCCTACAACTGCTCGCCGTCGTTCCACTGGCGCTCGCAGCTGGACGACCTGCAGATCGCGCGGTTCCAGCGGGAGCTGGCCGGCCACGGGTACGTCTTCCAGTTCATCACCCTGGCCGGGTTCCACGCCCTCAACCACTCGATGTTCTCGCTGGCCCGCGGCTACGCCGAGCGCGGCATGAGCGCGTACGTCGAGCTGCAGGAGGCCGAGATCGCCTCCGAGACCGACGGCTACACCGCCACGCGCCACCAGCGCGAGGTCGGCACCGGCTACTTCGACCGTGTCGCCACGGCGATCTCCCCGGAGAGCGCCACCCTCGCGCTCGCGGGCAGCACCGAGACGGCCCAGTTCACCCACTGACCTGCACGAAGACCAGGAGCACGACCATGACCATCACCATCCCCCCGCCGCTGATCCGCGCCCACCTCTCGCTCGCCGGGCCGGCCGTCGCCGGGTCCGACCAGATCCTCACCTCCGAGGCCATCGACTTCCTCACCGACCTGCACATCCGGTTCTCGGGCCGACGCCACGACCTGCTGCTCGGCCGCCAGCACCGCCGCACCAGGTTCTCCAACGGTGCCGACCCCGACTTCCTGCCGCTCACGGCGGGGATCCGGGCGGACCCGAGCTGGCGCGTCGCCGGTCCCGGGCCCGGCCTGGAGGACCGTCGCGTCGAGATCACCGGCCCCACCGACCGCAAGATGACGATCAACGCGCTGAACAGCGGCGCCAAGGTCTGGCTGGCGGACATGGAGGACGCCACCAGCCCCACGTGGACCAACGTCGTCGGCGGGCAGGCGTCGCTCTTCGACGCGATCCGCGGGCAGATCGACTTCACGTCGCCCGAGGGCAAGGAGTACACGGTCGGCCCGGTGACTCCCACGATCGTGTTCCGGCCCCGCGGCTGGCACCTGACCGAGAAGCACCTCGAGTTCACGGACCGTGCGGGTCAGACGTGCGCGGCGTCGGCGAGCCTCGTCGACGCCGGCATGTACCTGTTCCACAACGCGCAGGCCCTGATCGACTCCGGCCGCGGACCGTACCTCTACCTGCCCAAGCTCGAGGGGCACCTGGAGGCGCGGCTGTGGGACGAGGTCTTCCGCTTCACCGAGGCCTACCTGGGCCTGCGCTACGGCACGATCCGCGCGACGGTCCTCATCGAGACCATCACGGCCGCGTTCGAGATGGAGGAGATCCTCTACGAGCTGCGCGACCACTGCGCGGGGCTCAACGCAGGACGCTGGGACTACATCTTCAGCGTCATCAAGAACTTCCGCGCTCGCGGACCGCGGTTCGTCCTGCCCGACCGGGGCAGCGTGACGATGACGGTCCCGTTCATGAAGGCGTACACCGAGCTGCTCGTCGCCACCTGCCACAAGCGGGGCGCGCAGGCCATCGGCGGCATGAGCGCGTTCATCCCCGACCGTCGCGACCCGGAGGTCACCGAGCGGGCGTTGACGCAGGTCAGGGCCGACAAGCAGCGCGAGGCCGGGCAGGGGTACGACGGCACCTGGGTCGCCCACCCCGACCTCGTGCCCGTCGCGCGCGAGGTGTTCGACGAGGCCCTGGGCGACCGCATCGACCAGCGCCACCTCCTGCGTGCCGACGTGCACGTGACCGCCGCGGACCTGCTCGACATCCCGTCGGCCGGCGGCGGCGAGCCCGGGGCCGTCACCGACGGCGGGCTGCGCGGCAACATCTCGGTGGGCGTCCGGTACCTCGAGGCGTGGCTGCGGGGCATCGGCGCCGTCGCCATCGACCACCTCATGGAGGACGCGGCGACCGCCGAGATCTCGCGCTCGCAGGTCTGGCAGTGGGTGCACCAGGAGGTCGTCACGGCCGAGGGCACGCGGATCGACGCCGCGCGGGTCGAGCAGGTGCTCGCGGAGGTGCTGGCCGAGCTGCCGCGGTGGGACGGGGACCGCTTCGACGACGCGGCCGACCTGTTCCGGCAGGTCGCCCTGGCGGAGGACTTCCCGACGTTCCTCACGGTGCCCGCGTACACGCAGTTCCTGGTCGCCCACGAGTGATCGACGCCCCGCCGCTCGTGTGAGCCGACGTCGCACGAGCGGCGGGGTGGGGGTTCGTCGGCGGCCTGCGGTGGGTC
>NZ_JBFULZ010000255.1:0-4827 GCF_054049635.1 Cellulomonas sp. P5_C6
CGGCTGGAGCGCGCGCAGGTCGAGGCGGACCGGCTGCGCGCCGACGTCGCGGCGGCCCGCGACGACGCGCGCAGCGCCCAGGAGCAGCTCGGCGCGCTCCAGCGCGAGCTTCGCCGGCTGCGGTCTGACGCCGACCGGGCCCGCAGCGAAGGACGCCGGGCGGCTGAAGAGGCGCGCGCGGTGCTGGATGCCGCCGAGCTCGCTCAGGCGCGTGCCGAGGACGACCTGCGGACCGCCCTGGAGGAGCGGCGTGCCTCGCAGGCGGAGCGCACCGCGGCCCGGGCGGAGCTCCGCGCCGCCCGCAAGCTCGCCGACGTCCGGGTGCGCCTGCTGCTCGACACGATCGTCGACGCCGCGAGCGGCCTGCGCTCCGAGCTGGCCCTGCCCCCGATCGCGGACCTCCCCGCCGACCTGGTCGGGMCGACGGCGGAGCAGCCCGCCGTGAGGCCCGGGTCGCGCGGCCGGTCCGTCGACGACCCCGCGCTGCTCGAGGAGCTGCTGCGGCAGCCGTGGGCGCACCTGGTGGTCGACGGGTACAACGTCTCGAAGTCCGGGTTCGGCGAGCTCTCGCTGGCCGAGCAGCGCCGGCGGCTCGTCGACGGGCTGGCCGGGGTCGCCGCCCGGACCGGCGCCGAGGTCACGTGCTGCTTCGACGGCAAGGAGGGGCAGCAGGGACCGCCGGGCGGGTACGCGCGGGGTGTCCGCGTGCTCTTCGCCGTCGGGGAGATCGCCGACGACCTCATCCGGCGGCTCGTGCACGCGGAGCCGCCGGGCCGCGTGCTGGTCGTCGTGACGAGCGACCAGGAGATCGTGCGCGACGTCGAGGCCGACGGTGCCTGGGTGGTGCCGTCGAGCACGCTCGTCGCGCGGCTGCAGCACCTCTGAGGGTGGCTGTCGGTGGTCGTTGCTAGCGTCCGCGACATGATCATCGACTGCGACACCTGCACCCAGCGCGGGGCCGCGTGCGCGGACTGCGTCGTCACGTTCCTGACCATCCCCGTCCGCGCGTCCACGCCCGAACCCGTGGTCGTCGCCGACGGGACGGCCGCAGGGGCGGTCGAGCTCGATGCCGCTGAGCAGCACGCCATCGGCGTGCTCGCGGCGTCGGGTCTCGTCCCGCCCCTGCGTCTGGTGCGCGCGGTGTGAGCCGTCAGTCGCGCGAGGGGCCCTCGTAGAGCGCGTCGATCTCGCCGGCGAACGCCTTGAGGACCTCGGCCCGACGGATGCTCAGCTTCGGCGTGAGGAAGCCGTTGGCGATGGTGAGGTCCGTGTCGAGGATCCGGTACTTGCGCACCGACTCGGCCCGCGAGACCGCCTTGTTGGCCTTCTCCACGGCCTTGTCGAGCGACGCGAGGACGTCGACGTCCTTGGCCGCCTCGGCCAGGGTCATCTCCGGCTTGCCGTGCGCGGAGAGCCAGCCGGGCACGCCCTCGGGGTCGAGCGTGACCAGCGCACCGATGAACGGGCGCTGGTCTCCGACGACGACGACCTGGCTGATCAGCGGGTGCGCGCGGAGACGGTCTTCCAGCACGGCGGGCGCGACGTTCTTGCCGCCGGCGGTGACGATGATCTCCTTCTTGCGCCCGGTGATCCGCAGGTAGCCCTCGTCGTCGAGGGAGCCGAGGTCGCCGGTGCGGAACCAGCCGTCGTGCAGCGACTCCGCGGTCGCGGCGTCGTTGTTGTGGTAGCCGCGGAACACCTGGACGCCCTTGACCTCGATCTCGCCGTCGGCGGCGATGCGGACGCCGCTGCCGGGCAGGGGCAGACCGACGCTGCCGATCTTCGTGCCACGGCCGGGGCGGTTGACCGTCGCGGGCGCCGTGGTCTCGGTCAGGCCGTAGCCCTCGAGCACGTTGAGGCCCAGCCCGCGGTAGAAGTGACCGAGCCGCTCGCCCAGCGGGGCACCGCCGGAGACGGCCCAGCGCGCCTGACCGCCCAGGGCGTTGCGCAGGCGGTGCAGGACGAGGACGTCGGCCACCTTGTGCTGCAGGCGCAGCCAGGGGCTCGGTCCGCGCGGGTTGTCGAGCGCGCGCGAGTAGACGATCGACGTCTTGGCGGCCCGCTGGAAGATCGCGCCCTTGCCGGACGCGGCGGCCTTCTGCTCGGCCGAGTTGTAGACCTTCTCGAACACGCGGGGGACCGCCAGGATGAACGTCGGCCGGAACGACCCGAGGTCCTCCACGAGCGTCGTCGTGCTGGGGCTGTGACCGAGGACGGCTCCGGCCGGGATGCAGAGCACCTCGATGAAGCGCGCGAACACGTGCGCGAGCGGCATGAACAGGAGCGTCCGCGCGTTCGGCTCGGCGAACACCTCGTCGAGGTCCGCGACCGCGTTGACGGTCAGCTCGTAGAAGTTGCCGTGCGTGAGCTCGACGCCCTTCGGGCGGCCGGTGGTCCCGGAGGTGTAGATGACGGTGGCGACGTCGGCCAGCGTCGAGAGCCCACGGCGACGCGTGATCTCCTCGTCGGGGACGTCGGCGCCCGCGGCCACGATCGTGTCGATCGCGCCGTCGTCGAGGATCAGGACCTCGCGCAGGTGCGGCGTCTCGGCGCGGACCTCGTCGACCACGGCGGCGTGCGTGTCCGTCTCGACGACGAGCAGGGACACGTCCGCGTCGGTGAGGATCCAGAGCACCTGCTCGGCCGACGACGTCTCGTACAGCGGCACGGGCACGGCGCCGGCGGCCCAGACGGCCCAGTCCAGCAGGGACCACTCGTAGCGGGTGCGGCTCATGATGCCGACGTGGTCGCCCGGCTGCACGCCGCGCGCGACGAGGCCCTTGGCCACGGACACGATCTCGGCGTCGAACTCGCGAGCGGTGAGCGGGATCCAGGGGCCGTCCTGCTGCGTCTTGAGCTCGACGACGACCTTGTCGGGGGTCCCGGTGACACGCTCGGCGAGGAGGTCGTTGAGGTTGTACGAGGGGTCGACCTCGAGACGCAACGGCGTGTGGAACTCGTCCATGCTGGCTCCAGTGACAGAGGGGCGAAGTGTGCCCCGAGGATACGGGACTCCGGTAGCCGCGAAGGCAGCACCCGAATGGGTACGCTCTGCGGCGGACCGGGTGCGACGTCCGTGGGCGCGTGAGCAGACGTGAGCACAGGGGCGTGTGCAGGCGGCTAGCGTGGGAGCCCGCACCGGACGGTAGCGAGCACGGTACGAGCGCGTAGGAGCACACACGAACATGCACGCCATCGGTGTGGACATCGGCGGGACGAAGATCGCTGCGGGGGTCGTCGACGAGGACGGCACGATCCTCGCGCAGACTCGTCGTGACACGTCTCCCGACGACGTCGCCGGTATCGACCGGGCGATCGCCGAGGTCTACACCGAGCTGAGCGGGTCCTACGAGGTCGCGGCGATGGGAGTCGCCGCCGCCGGGTTCGTGTCCGCGGACCGCTCCTCCGTCCTCTTCGCGCCGAACATCGCGTGGCGCGACTACCCGCTGCGCCAGAAGGTCCAGGCGATCCTCGGGGACGACGACGTCCTCATCGTCGTCGAGAACGACGCCAACGCGGCCGGCTGGGCCGAGTTCCGGTTCGGCGCGGCTCGCGACGTCGACGACATGCTCATGCTCACCGTCGGGACCGGGCTCGGGGGCGCGATCGTGTCCAACGGGAAGCTGGTCCGCGGTGCCTGGGGTGTCGCGGCGGAGATCGGGCACATGCGCGTGGTCCCCGGCGGGCACTACTGCGGCTGCGGGCACGAGGGCTGCTGGGAGCAGTACGCGTCCGGGAGCGCGCTGGTGCGGGATGCTCAGGCCACCGTCATCATCCAGCCGGAGCGCGCGACCCGCCTGCTCGAGCTCGCGGGCGGCGACGTCGACAAGCTCACCGGTCCGCAGGTCACGCAGGCGGCGCAGGAGGGCGACCCGCTCGCCGTCGAGCTGCTGGCCGAGCTCGGTCGCTGGGTGGGCGAGGGTGCGGCCTCCGCGACCGCGCTGCTCGACCCCGCGCTGATCGTCGTCGGCGGCGGCGTCGCGGACGCCGGCGACCTGCTGCTCGCGTCCGCCCGGAACGGCTTCGCCGAGCAGCTCTCGGGACGCGGGCACCGCCCGGAGGCGTCGATCGTCGTCGCGTCGATGGGCAACGACGCCGGGATGGTCGGTGCGGCCGACCTCGCGCGCCTCTGACCAGGGGGTGCGGGCCGGTCAGACCACCGCGCCGGAGTCGTGGTCGTCGGGGTCGCGCCGGTGCGGCATCCGCCACACGAGCACGCCCACGCCGATGACGAACACGACGGCGGCCGCCTGCACGAGCGCGGCGGGAGCGTCCTTCCAGGCCACGAGCACCACGAGCAGGAACAGCGGCATGCCCGCCGCGGCGAACCACGCCATGGTGAGCAAGGGGTCGCCGCCGAGGACCGGGCCCGGGTCCGGCGGGACGAAGTGCTCCTCCGCGTCGACCGCCGACTCCGCGCCGTCGAACTGCGAGGTGCCGTCCCAGTCACGGCCGCTCAGCTCGGGCTCCGGCGCCGCCTCCTGGGCGGGTCGCACGACGCGCCGCTCGGCCACCCACGGGGCGACGGGGAACGTCAGCCCGCTCGGGGGGTCGGTCGCCGGCGTGGCCTCGGGCTCCGGCGGATCCTCGGTGCCGTCGTACCCGTCGAGCTCGCTGAGCTGCGCGACGATCGACGCCCAGGCCTCCTCGTCCGTGGGTCCCACGTGATCGGGCTCGCCGTCGGACGACGGCGGGGGGACGTCCGCGCCGGCCGGCTGGACGCCGTCGTCGGGCTCGTCGGGGCGAGGTGCCATAGGAGCACTCTAGAGTCGGACCGAGCAGTCGGGGTGGCTCGTGCTCGGCTCCGCCTGCCGCAGGGGGATGTCG
>NZ_JBFULZ010000256.1:0-4825 GCF_054049635.1 Cellulomonas sp. P5_C6
CCGCCGGACAGCGCGTCGGGCCGGCGCTCGGCCAGCTGCTCCAGGCCGACGGCCGCGAGCCACTCGTCGGCCGCACGCCGGGCGTCGGCCGCGGCCATGCCCGTCGCGCGCGGCCCGAAGGCGACGTTCTCGCGCGCGGTCAGGTGCGGGAAGACGAGCGGGTCCTGCCCGAGCAGCCCGACGGACCGACGCTCTGGCCGGACCGCGGTCTCCACCCTCTGGTGCCAGACGGCCGTGAGCGTGCGCTCCCCTACCCGCACGACGCCGTCCGTGGGGACCAGGTGCCCGGCGAGCACCGCGAGCAGCGTGGACTTGCCCGCGCCGTTGGGCCCGAGCACCGCGACGATCTCGCCGGGGTGGGCGGCGATCGTCACGTCGAGCGCGAAGGTCCCGCGGCGGACGGCGACCTCGGCGTGCAGCGAGGTCATGCGGCCGCCCGACCCGGGCGCCAGGCGCGGGCCGCCAGCAGCACCGCGACGGCCGCGAACACCAGCAGCAGCGACAGCGCCACGGCCGTGCCCTGCGTGACGCCGGCGCCGTTGAACGCCGAGTAGATGGCCAGCGGCATGGTCTGCGTGACGCCCGGGGAGTTGCCCGCGAAGAGGGCGGTCGCGCCGAACTCGCCGAGCGCCCGGGCGAAGCAGAGCACCGTGCCGCTCACCAGGCCGGGCATGACCAGCGGGATCGTGATGCGCCGGAGCACGGTCCACGGCCGGGCGCCCAGGCTGGCGGCGACCACGTCGAACCGGGTGCCCGCCGTGCGCAGCGACCCCTCGACGGAGAGCACGAGGAACGGCATCGCGACGAACGCCTGCGCGATGACGACGGCCGCCGTGGTGAACGGGATGGTGATCCCGAACCACGCGTCGAGCGACTCGCCGACCAGGCCGCGCCGTCCCAGCAGGTAGAGCAGGGCGATGCCGCCGACCGTCGGCGGGAGCACCAGGGGCAGGGTCACCAGCGCGCGCAGCACGTCGGCGGGCCAGCCGTTCGCCCGCGCCAGCACGATGGCCAGCGGCACCCCGAGCACCAGGCACGCGGCCGTGGCGGCGACCGACGTCGTCAACGAGAGCCAGAGCGCGTCGAGGGCCTCGGGGGTCGTGATGTCCGCCGGCAGGGTCGACCAGTCGGCGCGCAGGATCAGCGCGACGACGGGCAGCACGAGCAGGCCGGCCGCGAGCGCGGCGGGCAGCCACAGGAGACCCGGGACCCGGCCTGGTGTCACGGAGCGGAGAACCCCATGCCGGTGAGGATCGTCTGCCCCTTGTCGGAGAGCACCAGGTCGACGAACGCCTGGGCGACGTCAGTGGAGCTCGCGGTCTTCAGAACCACGACCGGGTAGGTGTTGACGGCCGTGGCCGCCTCGGGGAACTCGACACCCTCGACCGTCCCGCCGGCCGCCTGCACGTCCGTCCGGTAGACCAGCCCGGCGTCGGCGTCCCCGGTCTGCACCTTGGTGAGGACCGCCTTGACGTTCTGCTCCTCGCTGACGGGCGTGAGCGTGAGGCCGGCGCCGTCGAGGACCGTGTGCGCGGCGGAGCCGCAGGGCACCTCGGCGGCGCAGATCACGACCTTGCCGCCCGACGTCGACAGTGCGGCGAGGTCCGCCAGCGACGCGATCTTCTTCGGGTTGCCGGGTGCGACGACGATCTGGAGCGTGTTCGTCGTGAACACCATCGGGGTCCCCTCCGCCAGGCCGGCGTCCGTCACCGTGGTCATGTTCTTCTGGTCCGCCGACGCGAACACGTCCGCCGACGCCCCGCCGACCAGCTGGGTCGCGAGCGTCGAGGACCCGTCGTAGGTCGTCGGGTGCACCGTGACGCCGGGGTGCTGCGCGGCGAACTCGGCCGCGAGGGCGTCGAACGCGCCCTGCAGGGAGGCCGCGGCGAAGACGGTCAGCTCGCCCGTGAGCTCGGGGGCGGCCGACACCGTCGGGGTGGGCTGCGCCTCCGGCGTGCCGGACGAGCACCCGACCAGCGCGAGCAGCACGGCCCCGGCCCCGAGGAGGGCGCGGGCCCTCACCGCTGCGCCCGCGGGGTCTCGACGAGGACGGTGGTGGCCTTGACGACGGCCGTGGCCCGGGAGCCGACCTCGAGGCCCAGCTCGCGGACCGCCTCGCTCGACATCAGCGACACCAGCCGGAACGGGCCGGCCTGCAGCTCGACCTGCGCCATCACGGTGTCCATGAGGATCCTGGTGACCAGCCCGGACAGCCGGTTGCGTGCCGAGCTGGTGCCGGCGTCGGGGTCCTCGGGGGTGCGCGCACGCTCCACGGCCAGCGCCGCCAGCTCGACTCCCCCGACGACGCTCCGCCCGGCCTCGTCGGTCCGCGCCACGAGGGCGCCCGAGTCGACCCACCGGCGCACGGTGTCGTCGCTCACGCCCAGCAGCTCCGCCGCCTCGCTGATCCTGTAGTCGGTCACGAGGGCGATCGTAGTGCCGCAGGTGCGGCTGTCCAGGGCGATCGGTTCCGCGGATGCGGTCACGTGCGTGATCATCGGCGGAGCGGGTCGTCGACCTGTACGGTCCGATCATGGCGAAGAAGTCCGGCAAGAAGCACAAGTCCGACAGGGGCAAGATCGGGAACAAGGTCTACGAGGCGGAGCTGTTCCGCCTGCAGGCCGAGCTGGTCAAGGTGCAGCTGTGGGCCAAGGCCACGGGCGCCCGGGTGGTCGTGGTCTTCGAGGGCCGCGACGCCGCCGGCAAGGGCGGCACGATCAAGCGGATCTCCGAGTACCTCAGCCCCCGCGTCGTGCGCATCGCCGCGCTGCCGACGCCGACGGAGCGCGAGAAGTCCGAGTGGTACTACCAGCGCTACGTCGCCCACCTGCCGGCCGCCGGCGAGATCGTCCTGTTCGACCGGTCCTGGTACAACCGCGCCGGGGTCGAGCACGTCATGGGCTTCTGCACGCCGCAGGAGTACAGCCGGTTCATGCGGCAGACGCCGATCTTCGAGCAGATGCTCATCGAGGACGGCATCCTGCTGCGCAAGTACTGGTTCTCCGTCTCGGACACCGAGCAGCTCAAGCGCTTCCGCTCCCGTCTCAACGACCCGGTGCGGCAGTGGAAGCTCAGCCCCATGGACACGGCGTCGCTCAGCCGGTGGGAGGAGTACTCCAAGGCCAAGGACGAGATGCTCGTGCACACCGACGTGCCGGTCAGTCCGTGGTTCATCGTGGAGTCGGACATCAAGAAGCATGCGCGGCTCAACATGATCAGCCACCTGCTCTCGACCCTCCCGTACACCGAGGTGCCGCACGAGAAGGTCACGCTCCCGGAACGGCCGGCCGCGTCCAACGGGTACGTCCGGCCGCCGCGCGAGCTGTCGACCTACGTCCCCGACCACGTCGCCGAGCTGATGGGCGACCCGGAGAAGCACTTCTGACGCCGACGGCGAACGACCGTTGCGTCGAGGTCGTCCACCTGCGACGTTGATCCGCATGTCGACGACCTCGACCTCCCCGGGCCCGGCGCTGCGCGTCTCCCTGCCCGGCCTGCAGCCGTCCGTCAAGGACTTCCTCACCAACGAGGCCGGCAGCGCCGTCTACCTGCTGGCCGCGACCGTCGTCGCCCTGGTCTGGGCGAACTCCCCGTGGTCCGACGCCTACGAGACCCTGTGGTCGACGACGGCCGGCTTCCACGTGGGCACCTGGGGCATCGAGCTCGACCTGCACGGGTGGGTCAACGACGCGGCGATGGCCATCTTCTTCGCGGTCGTCGGTCTCGAGATCAGCCGCGAGGCCACCACGGGCGACCTGCGGGACAAGCGGACGGTCGCGGTCCCGGCCCTGGGCGCGCTGGGCGGCCTGCTCGTGCCCGTCCTGATCTACCTGGGGTTCAACGGCGGGACGGACGCGGCCCACGGCTGGGGCGTCGTCATGTCGACCGACACCGCGTTCCTGGTCGGCATCCTCGCCCTGTTCGGCCCGAAGTGCCCCGACCGGCTGCGGCTGTTCCTGCTGACGCTGGCGATCGTCGACGACATCGGCGCGATCACCGTGATGTCCGTGTTCTACACGTCGGACGTCGACATGCGCGCCCTGGCGCTGGCGGGGGCGATCGTCGTCGGCGTCGTCGTGATGCGGTGGCTGAACGTCTGGCAGCTGGCGCCCTACGTCGTGGCCGGCATCCTGCTCTGGTTCGCCGTCCAGGCGTCGGGCGTGCACGCGACCCTCGCGGGCGTGATCATCGGCCTGCTCGTCCCGGCCCGGCCGGCGGACCAGGAGACCATCAACGAGGTCGCCGGCTACGGCCGCAAGCTCATCGACGACGCCACCGCCGAGCGCGAGCACCTGGCCGAGCTGGCCGCCCGGGCGGCGGTCCCGACGAACGACCGGCTGCAGCGCCTCCTGCACCCGTGGAGCGCGTTCGTCGTCGTGCCCCTGTTCGGCCTGGCCAACGCGGGGATCCACCTGAACGCGGACTCCCTGCAGGCGGCGGCCCACTCCCGGCTGGCCGTCGGGGTGGCCGTCGCGCTGGTGCTGGGCAACGCGATCGGCATCACCGGCGCGTCGAGCATCGCCCTGCGGCTCGGACTCGGGGAGCTGCCCGGCCGCGTGCGCTGGGGACACCTGCTCGGTGGCGCCGTGCTCGCGGGGATCGGGTTCACGATCTCGCTGTTCATCGCCGGCCTCGCGTTCGACGACCCCGTGCAGCTGGAGAACGCGAAGATCGGGATCCTCGCGGGCTCGCTCACCGCCGCCGTGCTGGGCTCGATCCTGCTGCGGTGGCTGGGCGAGAAGCTGCCGTTGTGCTCTCCGCTCAGCGACGCCCCGCCACCGCTCCCGCCACTGCCGTGGCGGGCCCCCGTCTAGGTCATCCGCGG
>NZ_JBFULZ010000257.1:0-4813 GCF_054049635.1 Cellulomonas sp. P5_C6
GCGGACACCGGCCCCGCTGCTCGCCGTTCCCGGCGTCCGACCGCTCGACGGCGTCGGTCGCTGGGTCCCCGGCCGCACCGACCGCAACGGGGCACCCGCGCTCTGGACGACCCTCGTGYGGCCCGACAGGGCGCACTCGAGCGTGGTGGCGGCGATCGCGTGGGCCCCGCGGGGCAGCGTCGTCGCGCACCTCGTCCCCGGCACCGCCGAGCCCGTGCACGGCCCGATCGACACGGCCCGGGTGCCGGGGGCGGCCGTTCCGGACCTGGTGGCGACCTTCAACTCCGGGTGGAGATCGAGGGACATCACAGGCGGCACGTACGTCGGGGGGACGGCACTGCGCCCGCTGGTCTACGGCCAGGCGTCCGCGGTGATCGACGACACCGGCGCGCTGGACGTCGGCGTCTGGGGACGGGACGCGACCATGGGACCGCACGTGCAGGCCGTCCGACAGAACCTGGAGCTGATCGTCGACGGCGGGCAGGTCGTCGACGGGCTGACCTCGAACCGCGACGCGCGGTGGGGCAGCAGCCAGAACCAGCTGCAGTACACCTGGCGCTCCGGTCTGGGCGTCGACGCGGGCGGGAACCTCGTCTACGTGGCGGGTGACGGCTTGACCCTCCAGACGCTGGCGATCGCATTGCACTCGGCCGGAGCCCAGCGCGCGATGGAGCTCGACATCCACCCCGGCAAGGTCATGTTCGCGTCGTGGGCGCCCGGCCCCGCGGGCACCGACATGCACTCGCAGAAGCTCTTGCCCGCCATGCCGTCGACGCCTGACCGGTACCTGGCGCCGGACCAGCGCGACTTCTTCTACCTCACCCTCCGCTGAGCCACCGCACGACCGAGGAGCACCATGACACTCGTCGGCACCACCGCTCACGAGCCCGCGCCGCCCACGGCCTCGCGGTACCCGGGGACGGTCGGCGCGCTGGTCACGACGGCCCGACCTCGGCAGTGGCTCAAGAACGTGCTGGTGCTCGCTCCGGCCGCTGCCGCGGGGACGCTGCTCGACCCCGCTGTCGCCGGACGCGCGCTCGCGGCGTCGGGCGTCTTCGTCCTGGCATCGGCCGGGGTGTACCTGGTCAACGACGCCCGCGACGTCGCCGCCGACCGACTCCACCCGACGAAGTCGCTGCGCCCGGTTGCCTCCGGCCGGTTGGCCCCGGGGACCGCGCTGCGGGCCGGGCTCGTCGCGGCTGCGCTCGCCCTGGTCGCGTCGGCCGCGCAGGGCCCGATGGTGGTGGGCGCGGTCCTCGCGTACCTCGCGCTGACCACCGCGTACAGCGTGTTCCTCAAGCGGATCGCGGTCGTCGACATCCTGGTCGTCGCCCTGGGCTTCGTGCTGCGGACGGTCGGCGGCGGGGTGGCCGCCGGGGTCCCGTTGTCCAGCTGGTTCATCCTGGTCGCCCTCTTCGGTTCGCTGTTCCTCGTCGCCGCGAAACGGCTGGCGGAGGTCACCCGGTCCGGTGCGACCGACGGCGCGCGCGCCGTACTCAGCGCGTACCCGGTGTCGTGGCTGCAGCAGGTGGTGACCCTCGCACTCACCGCGACGGTCGTCACCTATGCCACGTGGGCCCTGCAGTACCAGGCCGGCGACGTGGCCATGCCGATGCTGGCCGCGTCCGTCGCCCCGTTCCTCGCCGTCCTGCTGCGGTACAGCCTCCTGGTCGCGCAGGGCGGTGGCGAGGAGCCCGAGCGGCTCCTGACCCGCGATCCTCTGCTGCTGGTCGTGGCGGCGATCTGGGGCGCCCTGGTCGGCGCGGCGCTGTACCTCGCATGACCGGCCGTCGGGAGGAGGTCGCATGAGGGTGCTGCTGGTCGAGGACGAGCTGCCGCTGGCGGACGCCGTCAGCCGGGCGCTCGTCGCGGAGGGCATCAACGTCCACGCGGTGCACAACGGCGAGGACGGCCTGTGGGCCGCGACCGAGGGCACCTACGACGCGATCGTGCTGGACATCATGCTGCCCAAGCTGAACGGGTACCGGGTGGTCGAGCTCCTGCGCGAACGCTCCGTGTGGACCCCCGTGCTGATGCTCACGGCCAAGGACGGCGAGTACGACCAGGCCGACGCGTTCGACCTCGGCGCGGACGACTACCTGACCAAGCCGTTCTCGGTCGTCGTCCTGGTGGCGCGTCTGCGCGCCCTGGTGCGTCGGGGGGCGCCGGCCCGGCCCGCCGTCCTGAGCGCCGGTGGTCTGCGGCTGGATCCGGCCCGCCGGTCGGTCGACCGCGGCGAGACTCCGATCCGGCTCACGGCGCGGGAGTACGGGCTGCTCGAGTACCTCATGCGGCACAGCGGCGACGTCGTCACCAAGTTCGAGATCCTCGAGGCGGTCTGGGACGCGAACTATGACGGCGACCCCAACGTGGTCGAGGTCTACATCGGCTACCTGCGCCGCAAGGTCGACGCTCCGTTCGCCTGCCGGTCCATCCAGACGGTCCGTGGGCTGGGTTACCGGCTGGCCGTCGACGCCGGGTGAGCGACCGGGTCGTCGGCCGGCGGGGGCGACGCGGGCAGGACCAGACGCAGTCGAGCTCCCAGCGGTCCTCGTCCCTCCCAGTCGAGGGGTTCGACGACCGTCACGTCACCCCCGGCCGACCGGGCGATCCCGCGGGCGATCGGAAGGCCCAGGCCCGTTCCGCCGGTGCCTCGGGCGCGGCTCTCGTCGATCCGGAAGAAGCGGTCGAACACCCGCTCCCGCTGCGCCGCCGGGATCCCGACGCCGTCGTCGCTGACCTCCAGGACTGCCGAGCCCCCCTCGGCCCGCAGCCGCATCAGCACCGCCGAGCTCGCGTGGGTCGCCGCGTTGTCGGCGAGGTTGCGGACCGCCCGGACGAGGTGGGCGTGGTCTCCCGTGACGCGCACGGACCTGATGTCGAGCTCGACGCGCAGGTCCGTGACGACCCGGAGCCTGCTCGCCTCCTCAGCGACGACGTCATCCAGGTCCACGTCCTCGACGGTGCGCTCCCCGCCACGCTCGTCGCTGCGGGCGAGCTCGAGCAGGTCGTCGACGAGCCGCTCGAGCCGCGCTCCCTCCGCGAGGATCACACCGGACGCGGTGTACCAGCCCAACGTCTCGGGGTGCGCTCTGGCCACCTCCGCCGTCGCGCGGATCGTCGTCAGCGGGCTGCGCAGCTCGTGCGAGGCGTCGGCGACGAACTGACGCTGGCTCGCAGCCGAGCGGGCGAGCCGGTCCAGCATGAGGTTCATCGTCTCGGCCAGGCGCTGGATCTCGTCGTCGGACGCCGGTACCGGCACGTGCTCGTCCAGGTCTCGGGCGGAGACCTCGCTGACGCGTCGGCGGATCGACTCGACGGGTGCCAGCGCCCGGCCCGCCATCCAGTAGGTGACGCCACCCGTGATGACGAGCACGAGCGGGATGCCCGCCAGCAGCAGAGCTACCGTCGCGTCGGTGGTCCGCGACACCGTCTCGAGGCTCTGTGCGGCGATCACCGTCATGGCCCCGTCCGAGGCGGGGGCGGCCGATGCGACGACCACGTACGGCTCGGCCTCGTCGAACGCGAGACGGCCGATCTGCTCCACGACCCGCTGCCCGGGCCGCGGGTGCACGTCCCAGAGGGGCGGCTCGCCGGCGATCGCCGCGGACGAGGCACGGACCTGGCCCGCGCCGTCGACCACCTGCATCAGCGCGCGGTCGCCGAGGCTGCTGCTCACCTGCGTGAGGTCCACACCGTCGGGGCCGTCGTCGCCGACCTGGCTCGCGAGCTGCTGGACCTGCTGGTCGGCCAGCTGCGTCAGCCCACCCACCAGCTGCGCGCGCTGGGCGACGACAAGTGCCGCGGCTCCCGCGACCAGGGTGATCGCGACGGCTGCGGTGGCGATCAGGGCCGTGCGCACCTGCACCCGCCGGAACCACCGCCGGCTCCGCCCCGTCATGGTCCCGGTCCTCCCGTCGCGCGCGCCGCACGGCGGCGACGTCATCGCCACCACTGTGTCCCGTGCTTCCTGAGGTACGCCTGAGCATCGGGCTCAGGGCGTGCCCGCGGCGCGCGGGGCGAACAGGGTCACGGTCGTCGGTCGGCGCGCGGAGAGCACGACCCGGCCCCGCGCCTGCGCGCCGAGCCTCTGCGCCATGAGCAGGCCGATCCCGTGCCCCTGACCCGGGTCGTGCGGGCTGCTCAGGGGCCAGTCCCCGGCGAACTCGCCCTCGTCGAGCACGTCGAGGGCGACGACATCGTCCGTCTCCCCGCTGATCGCGTCCCGCAGCCGCAGCGTCACCGCCCCCGACCCGTGCAGGTCGGCGTTCTCGACGAGGACCTGGAGCACGTGCCGGACTGCCTCGGCCGACATCGCGATCCGCCACGGCCGGTCGTGATCGATCTCGAGGAGGAGCCGGCGACCCTGCGCGGCCAACGGGCCGGTCCATCGCTCCGCGGCGCGCCGGAGCTCGTCGGCCGCGTCCGTCGGGCCGCCGGTCGGGGCGGAGCGCGCGAGGTCCAGCAGATCGCGGACGCTCCGGTCGAGGTCGGCGACGTCCCGCACCGCCGCGGCGGCGGCCCGGCGCAGCTCGTCCGGGCTCCCGTCGATCGCCTCCTCGAGCCCCCACCGCACGCGGGTCAGTGGCGTCCGCAGCTGGTGGGAAGCCTCCGCGGCGAACGCACGCTCCCGGGTCAGGGCCTCGTCGACGGCGACGGCGGACGCGTTCATGCCCTGGGCGACCTCGTCCAGCTCGTCGATGCCCGAGAGCTCTGCCCGGGCCCGCAGGTCGCCGTCGGCGTGGGCCCTGGAGACCGCGGCCAGCGCTGCGACCGGCCTGCTCAGCCGCCGGGCGGCGCGGCGGGCGACCAG
>NZ_JBFULZ010000258.1:0-4799 GCF_054049635.1 Cellulomonas sp. P5_C6
GTCCGCGCCCGCGCGGCGCGTCGGCGGTGCTCGAGGCCGTCGAGGGCGGCGGCCTGCACGGGCACGGCGGTGCGCACGTCCCGACCGCCCTGCGCTGGCGGCGCGCGCTACGAGCCGGGGGGACGCTCACCGTCGTCGCGAACGGCGCCGAGAGCGAGCCGGTCAGCGCCAAGGACGGCACCCTGCTGAGGCAGCGTCCGCACCTCGTCCTCGACGGGCTCCTCCTCGCGGCCGAGACGCTCGGCGCCCGTCGTGCGGTCGTCTGGCTGCACGGCGACGACGACGGTGCGTACCTGGCCCTGACCCGCGCCGCTGCCGAGCGCCGCGTGCACCCGTTCGAGCCGCTGGTCGAGATCGTGCGCGGCCCGAGCCACTACCTGGCCGGTCAGTCCAGCGCGATCGCGCGGGCGCTGTCCGGAGGCCCGGCGCTGCCGACGACGCGGCGGCCCGACCGGACGGGCGGAGCGCAGACGCTCGTGCAGAACGTGGAGACCTTGGCCCGGGTCGCCCTGCTGGCCCGCGGCCACGCCCCCACGGGCACCACGGTCCTCACCGTGCTGCTGCCCGACGGTCGCCACGTCGTCGAGGTGGAGCGGTCGACGGGGGTGCCCGACGTCCTCGCGGCCGTCGGACCACCCGGTGGCGTCCCCCCGCGGGCGGTGCTCCTCGGCGGCTTCGGCGGGCAGTGGGTGTCGTGGGAGCGGCTCTGCCACCACACCCCCGACGAGCCTGCTCTGCGCGACGCCGGCCTGAGCCTCGGCGCGGGCGTCCTCGCTCTGCTGCCGGGCCGGAGCTGCGGGGTCGCCGAGACCGCGTCGGTCGTCGCCTACCTCGCCGCCATGAGCGCGCGGCAGTGCGGGCCGTGCACCTTCGGCCTCCCCGTGCTCGCCGAGCACCTCGCCGCGCTGGCGGCCGGCTCGTCGTCCCGGGGACCGCTCGACCGGCTGCTGGCGGACGCCGAGACGATCGAGGGGCGCGGCGCGTGCCACCACCCGGACGGGGCGACCCGGCTGATCGCCTCGGCCGTCGCCACGTTCCGCGACGAGCTGGACGCGCACGTGCGGGGCCGGGCCTGCCCGCTGGAGCACGCGCCGACCTTCCCGGTCCCCGCGGTGCGCCGATGAGGCGCGTCCGGGTCGAGTCGCGGCTGCGCGTCGACCCCGTCGCGTGCGAGGGGATCGGCCTGTGCGCCCAGATCTCGGCGGCGGTCTCGCTCGACCGCTGGGGGTACCCGGTGCTCGGGCCGGTCGTCGACGGCGCCGACGCGCGAACGGCCTCGCGCGCGGTGCGCGCGTGCCCCCGACGCGCCCTGTGGCTGGAACCGGTCGACGGCGACGCGTAGCCGCTACTTGTTGCCGTTGCCCTTGCCCGGGTTCTTGTCCTTGCCGTTGCCCTTGCCCGGGGCCGCAGGCTCCGGTGCGGGCTCGGACGCGGGCGGCGTCGCCGCTGCCGATGCCGCCGCTGCTGCCTGCTCGGCCGCCAGCTGGTCTGCGGCGACGCGCGCCTGCTCCGCCGTGATCTCCGACTCGACCCGGTCGAGGGCGGCGTCGACCTCGCGGTAGCGCGCCGTCGAGACCTCACCGGCGTCCACTCCGGCGTCGAGCTCCGTCCGGGTCGTGCCGAGCAGGGCCAGCGCGTCGTCCCAACGGGCCTCGCTCGCCGCCTGGCTGACGGCGAGCACCGACTCCTGGAGGGTGTGCGCCCTGTCGGGTGCCAGGTCCGGGCTGCCGGAGCACCCCGCCAGCAGCAGGCCGGCGGCGAGGACCAGGACCACCGGCCGCCTCACGGCTCGACGCTCTCTTGCAGCTGGGTGAGCGCCTCCCCGACGGTCCCCGGGACGGCCGGGTACGTCGGGGCGACGGACGGGCTCGACCCGTCGGTCGCCAGGTGCCCGACCAGCACGGCACCGCCGGCCAGCAGCACCACGGCACCGGCGGCGACAGCCCAGCGAGCGGTGCGGACGCGCGCGCGCCACCCGGTGGGCGCCGGGGGCGRCTCGGCCGGTGCGGCGGAGGGCGCGACGACCGTCGGCGKCAGCTCCTCGTCGGCGAGGTCGCCCGGTGGCTCGGCCGTCGGGAGCACGAGCGTGTCGCCTGACGTGGAGGCCGGGCCCACGAGCGCGGCGAGACCGACCGCGACCTCGTCGGCGGTGGGTCGCTCGTCGGGAAGCAGACGCGTCATCCGCGCGAGCAGGTCCCCGAGCTCGGGGCGCAGCTCGGCCGGCACCTGCGGGACGGAGGTCAGGCGGGCTGTCGCGACCTCGGCCGGCGTGCCGGTGAAGGCCGCCCGCCCGGTCGCGCACTCGATCAGCACCAGGCCCAGCGCGTACACGTCGCTCGCCGGACCGAGGGCGCTGCCGGTGGCCTGCTCCGGGCTGAGGTAGTTCACGGTCCCGAGGGTCATGCCGGTCATCGTCAGGCGCGTGGCACCCGCCAGCCGGGCGATGCCGAAGTCGGCAAGCTTGACCGCGTGCGGGGCCGGACCGTCGTCGAGCGCGTCGGGACGTGTGAGCAGCACGTTGGCGGGCTTGATGTCGCGGTGGACGATCGACTGCGCGTGCACCACGGCGAGCGCCTGAGCCACGTCCCTGCCGACGACGGCGGTCTGCTCGTCGCTGAGGGTCCCGCGCCGCAGCCGCTCGGCCAGCGTCGGCCCGGCGACCAGCTCCATCACCAGGTACACCTGCTGCGTGTCGTCCTCGCCGTGCACCGTCCCGGCGTCGTGCAGAGTGACGAGACCCGGGTGGCTCAGCGTGGCCAGCACGCGGATCTCGGCGCGGTTCCGCAGCAGGTCGTCGGCCTCCTCGTGCACCGGCGGGAACACCTTGACGGCGACGTCCCGGTCGAGCAGGAGGTCGCGCGCCCGGTGCACCGTCGCCATCCCGCCGCGACCGAGGATGCCGTCGAGCCGGTACCGACCGTCGAGCACCGGACGCGGGACGGCGTCGTCGTCCGACGCGTCCGTGTCCGGGTCCGGCCCGCTGGTATCTCGCAGCACGTCGCCCGACGCTAGGCGCTCCCGACGAGGCCCGCACGCCGGGCGCCCGGTCCTCACCCGGTCGCCCGTCGGCATCCTCGGCCGCTGTTCCCGGGGCGCACCGCGGCCGTACCGTCGGTGCCATGGACCTCCGCGACGACGACCGCGCACCGGCCCCCGATCCCGCCGGGTTCAGCACCGCGTGGGCGGCCGCCTGGAACGCCCACGACCTCGACGCGCTCCTGGCCCACTTCCACGACGACGTCGTGTTCACCTCGCCGGTCGCGGCGCAGATCGTCCCCGGTTCCGGCGGTGTGATCCGCGGCAAGGACGCGCTGCGCGCCTACTGGTCCGAGGGGTTGCGCCTCATCCCGGACCTGCACTTCACGGTCGAGCGCGTGTTCGCCGGCGTCGGTGTGCTGGTGATCGGCTACCGCAACCAGCGCGGCAACCTGGTCGACGAGGTGCTGGTGTTCAGGGACGGCCTGGTCGTCGAGGGCCACGGGACGTACCTGACCATCGACAACCCGGCGGGGCTCTCGAGCTGACGTCCCGACGTTCCGGACGGGGATCGTCCGGAACCGTTCCTACGGTCGTCGTATGACGAAGATCGCACCCTGGATTCCGCCGCTCGCGAGCAACGAGCTCGACCACCTCGTCGCCTGCCTCGACCGCCTGCGCACCACGTTCCGCTGGAAGGCCGACGGCCTCGACAGCGCCGGCCTCGCCCAGCACGTCGGCGCCTCGGCGCTCACTCTGGGCGGGCTGCTCAAGCACCTCGCGGCCGTCGAGGACACGACCTTCTCGTGGAAGCTCGCCGGCCGGCACCCGGGCGAGATGTGGCACCCCGAGACCTGGGGGGACAACGACACGGAGATCCTGTCCGCCGTCGACGACACCCCGGAGCAGCTCTATGCGGCGTGGGACGGCGCGGTCGGCCGGTCGCGCGAGCGGCTCGAGACTGCGCTCGCCGACGGCGGGCTCGACCGGCCGGTCGCCGACGGCGACGACGACGGGAACCACGCCAACCTGCGGCGGCTCCTGTTCGACCTCGTCGAGGAGTACGGGCGGCACACCGGCCACGCCGACCTGCTCCGCGAGGTGGTCGACGGCCGGGTGGGCGAGGACCCGCCGCTCGACTGGCGGCCCGTGTCCGGGTCACCGCTCAGCTGGATCCGCGGCTGATGTCGGGCGGGGCCGCCGCGAGCATGCGGCGGCCCACGGCCTGCACGCACGCGACCAGCTCGGGCCCGCCGAGCACCCGGAACGGCACCGGCACCACCGCCAGCCGCTCGGCGTACCAGGGCGGGTTGCTGGTGGTGCCGACGAGCCGGCACGTCGAACCGTCCACGGGCTCGAGCCGGCCGAGCTCTCGCGGGAGCCATCGCTGCGCGCGGTGCACCGGCGCCTCGACGAGCACCTCGACGCCGTACTCCCACCCGACCGCCAGGTGCGCCTCGAGCTCCGCGACCGCGTCGAGGTCCTCGGGCGGCGCGAACGCCTCGTCGAGCACCTCGACACCCTCGACGCGGTCCACCCGGTAGGCGCGGCGCGCGTCCGACGAGAGCGAGTGGCACAGCAGGTACCAGCGGCCGTGCCGCACGACGACGGCCCACGGCTCGACGACCGTCGACCACGCGTTCCCGCTCTCGGACCGGTAGGCCAGCCGGACGCGTCGGTGCGCGGAGCACGCCTGCACGAGCTCCGTCGCGGTCGTCGGGTCGGGCCGGGCCGCGGACCGGTCGGGCGCGGGTGCGGCGTGCTCGCGCACGGCCTGCACCGGCGCCGCCAGCGCCTCGGGCAGCGACCGCACGACCTTGCGC
>NZ_JBFULZ010000259.1:0-4707 GCF_054049635.1 Cellulomonas sp. P5_C6
TCGATGCTCGTAACGCGTCCCATGTTGTTCTCACGGTCGCGGGGCGGGCCGATCGAGCGCTTTTCGGACTGCTGCGGGGATCAGGCCGGACGTTCGGATGTCTGCAGCGGCGAATCGCAGGACGTCGACGCGGCCCGTGCTGACCAGGGCGTTCTGCCGGGCACGATCGCGGAGCAGCGCCTCGGGGTTCTCGTGGATCGAGCGACCGTCGATCTCCGCAATGAGCCACCGCCCGTCCCCCAGGCGCCAACCCAGGTCGCCGCGACCGATCAGCCGACCGCCCGGCGTCTTGATCTCGACCTGCAGGTCGTCGGGCGGGACGTGGCCGTCGACGCAGGCAAGACGCGCAAACGTCTCGAGCGGAGACTCCGCCCTGCGGTCGACCAGCGGCAGCCAGCTCCGCGCCCTGACGGCCCCGCGCGCTCCGGCCATGGTCGCCACCACCATCGACAGCCCGGAGTCGGTGAGCAGCCCGCGGTGAAGAACATCGTCGAGGACTGCGACTGCGTGGTCTCGGGTAAGCGTGGGGAGGGCCTGGGCGAGCGCAGACACCATCCCGGCAACCGATCCGGCGCCGAACCGAGTCGCGTCCGGCACGTCGAGCTGGCGGATCCGAACGCCGTCACGTGCTCGGCCGAACCGCCCGCCCGGGAGCGCCGCCTCGGGCCCGACGTCCGCCGGAAGGCCACCCACGCCGAGGAGCGCGAGCGCGCACGCACCGACGGCGACCGCCCCAGGCCCCGCCGCCAACAGTCCCAGCCACGCCGACCGGCGACGACGGTGGTCTGCATCCCACCGTCGATCTCGAGTCGGCTCGACATCGAAGACGGCTCGCGTGACCGACGCCCAWTTTCCCGCCGCGACGAGTCGCCGCCGGCGATCCGAGTCCACTCCCGCGGCGTCGCACTGTCCGGACGACAGGAGACCCTCCTGCCGTGCCGCCAGCGTCAGGAGTGCTCGCGGAGGCGACTCGGCTGTGCGCACGGAACGAGGACATCAACGCGAACCGACGTGCAGCGCGCGCCATCCGAACCCAGAGGAAGCCCGCCTCCGAACGCGAGGCTGTGGACGGCTCGGCCGAGGCCGGCAAGGCCCGCACCGGTCACAGCGGTTGTCCACAACTGGGTGAACTGTCCTGACAAGGGGTGCCCGTTTTCGGTACGTTCGCCCGCATGTCCTGGCTGACGAGGTCTCGCGCTGCTGCCCGGCTCGTCGTGCCTGTGACTGGGTTGCTGCTGTTGGGGGCTTGCTCTGGCGGGACGGCGACGGCCACGGAGCCAACGACGCCGCCGGTCGTGGTGACGCCGACGCCCACGCCCTCGCCGACCCCTAGTCATGCGCCCGTAGTAGATGTGACGGTCAAACCGACTCGGCCAGCCGCATTGGACGAACCGCCGAGCGTGGATGGAGCGGTTGCGGTCGCGGCCTACTTCGTTCAGTTGTTCCCGTACATCAACGCGACCGGAGATCTCGACGCGTGGAACGCATTGAGCCACCCCGACTGCATTTTCTGCGCCGATTCGAAGGCCACCGTCGACGAGAAGGTAGCGAACGGTCAACACGATGACGGCGGCGCGCTGACGGTCACGGAGGCCGCCGGCGTCGAGGTCGACCCCGGATCGTGGTACACGGTGACTCTCGATTTCGTGCAAGATCCGTCCGTAACGAAGGATGCAGTCGGAACGGTGGTCAAGGAGTTCCCCGACCGCAAGTCGCTCAGATCGAACATCGTGGTGATCTATCAGGACGGCGGGTGGAGCGTCCGCGGCGTCGACTCTGCCCCGGCTCCAGGAACATGACCGCACGTATCGCTGCCGTCGTCTCAGTCGCGATGTTGCTCCTCGTGGGGGTAATCGGGACGGCCAACGCAGACGATTGGGACAGTCGCGCGACCGACGACTCGATTCGCCTCTCGGCATTTCGAGGGGAGCAACTAGTCCGGGCCCATCAGGCGAAAGCCGGCACGCCCGAGGCGCAGCTCCGCGAGTACCAGCGCGCAATCATCTGCAACACCAGCTCGCCCGTTCTCACGACGCCCCTGAACGGCGCCTGCCCGGCCGCAGAGGGCGAGACCGGACTGAACAACTGCGGCGAGCAGACGCCGGTCCTCCCGCTCTGGACCCGGACCCGTGCGACACCGATGGAGCCGTGGTCGGCCTGGACGATCGTGGCCGACGGAGGCTGCCCGGCGGACCTCCTCCCCACGCTCACCGCCGAGGACTTCCGGCTGCTGCCCATCGCGCCGCAGGCGATCCAGGTGCAGCCGGACCGGGGGTGGGTGCTGGTCAACAAGGAGACGATCGTCCTCACCGACCCCGCCGAGCAGACGTTCCGCACCGACCTGTTCGGGTACGGCGTCGACGTGATCGCCACCCCCACGCACTACACGTGGGACTTCCAGGACGGCTCGCGGCACCTGTCGACGTCGAGCCCGGGGCACGCCTACCCGGACTTCGACGTGTTCCACGTCTACGAGCACACGGCAGCGGCCGAAACGATCACGCTGACCACCACCTGGTCCGGCCGCTACCGCGTCGACGGCGACGGCACGTGGCGGGACGTCGTCGGCACGGCGGAGACGACCAGCACGTCGGCGCCGTTCGAGGTCGTGGAACGGCGCTCGCACCTGGTGTCGCAGGACTGCAACGAGAACCCCGACCAGCTCGGCTGCGGCTAGCTCGCGGGCGGCTGGGCGTCGCGCTCGGCGAGTGCGGCGAGCATGGCGTTGTACTCGTCCATCTCGATGTCGCCCTCTCGGTCGACCCGGCGGTCGCGGCGGCGGGCGGTGCGGTCGTCGTCGCGGGACCAGGCGACGGCGACGCCGATGGCCAGGGCGAGGGTCGGGATCTCGCCGATGCCCCAGGTGATCGCGCCGCCGGCCTGCTGGTCGGCGATCGCGGACGCACCCCAGGGCCGACCCATGAGGCCGAACCAGTCGGCGACCAGCAGGACGTCGCCGGACACCAGGGTCACGCCGAAGAAGGCGTGGAAGACCATCGTCGCGAAGAGGAGCAGGAGACGCTGCGGGTAGGGCAACCGCTTCGGCCCGGGGTCGATGCCCACCAGCGCGTTGACGAAGAGGTACCCGACCGTCGTGAAGTGCACGACCATCGCGAGGTGCCCGACGGGGCTGCGCAGCGACCACTCGAACAGGCCGGAGTAGTAGAAGAGCAGCATCGACCCGATGAAGTTCACGGCCGCGACGACCGGGTGGGCGAAGAACTGCCCGACGCGGCTGTGGACGATGACGAGGATCCACTCGCGGGGGCCGCGGGAGTCGTCGTCGCGGAGCTGGGTCGAGCGGACGGGCAGCGCGCGCAGGGCCAGCGTGACGGGCGCGGACAGGGCGAGGAACAGCGGCACCACCATCGCGAGCGTCATGTGCTGGACCATGTGCGCGCTGAACAGGACGTGCCCGTAGAGGTTGGGGCCGCCGTTGGTCGCCCAGAGGAAGAGCACCATGCCGACGGTCCAGGACCCGGCCCGCAGCAGCGACCAGGAGTCGCCGCGGCGGCGCAGGCGGAGCACCCAGCGCCAGTAGACGATGAGCCCCGCGACGGCCGCGGACGCCAGCACCAGGTCCCAGCGCCACTCGGTCAGCCAGCGGAGCGCGGTGGGCTCGGGCGGCAGGGGGTGGCCGGTCAGCTGGTAGGCGGGCGACTGGTCGAGCGGCGGCTCCTCGGACACGGGCGGGGCGGTCTCGCCCAGCGCCACGGCGACCCCCGACACGGCGCCCATCACGGTCAGCTCGATGAGCACGAGCCGCCAGAACAGCCAGTCGCTCGTCCTGTCGGCCAGCTTGGGCAGGACCGAGCGGCGATGGGCCAGGCCGAGCAGGCCGAGGATGCCGAACAGGGCGGTCTTGGTGAGCAGCAGGACGCCGTACGGCGTGGTGAGGTCGGCCCAGCCGCTGGTCCGCAGCAGGCCGTTGACCAGCCCGGACACGGCGATCGCGGCGTAGCACCAGCCGGCGATGACCGAGTAGCGGGCGACCGACGCGGACAGGTCGGTGCCGACGCGCCGCACCAGCAGGGCGAGGGCGGCGAGCGCCCCGATCCACACGGCAGCGCCGACGAGGTGGACCACCATCGACGACGTCGCGATGTCGTGCCCGGACGCGCCGGCCGCGTGCCCGAGCTGGGCCTGCTGCCACAGAGCGACGAGGACGATCACGCTGGTCCAGGCGGCCCCGGTGGGCGTCGCGACGACCAGCGAGAGGGCGGTGACGACGGCCGCGACCGTGGTGATCAGCAGCAGCGTGCGCCCGAGGTCGATCTGCGTGACGAACACCCCGAGCTCCGCACCGAACGTCGCGGAGTCGAGGGTCCGGCCGGCGACGCTCGCGTACGTCAGCACGAGGTGGACGATCGACAGGATCGTCCAGGCGCCGGCGGCGAACCCGGCCACGAGGGTGGACCGGGGATAGGCCGTGCCGGCGGCGGTGCCGATGCCCGCGCGGACGGTCCGGGTCGACGCGGTGACCGCGCGGCGGGGCAGGACGCACACGGCGAGGACCAGCGCGCCGAGCGTCACGGAACCCGCCAGCTCCGTCAGCGTCGACACGGCCGGGAGCCCCCAGCGGACGGCGGGGCCCGGGTCCCGTATCAACGCGGGCAGCGCGGCCCCCGAGAACGCGACGCCGAGCAGGGCGGCGACCACGGCGGCCACCGCCAGCGCGGCGACACGCCAGGGGCTCGGGGGTCGACG
>NZ_JBFULZ010000260.1:0-4665 GCF_054049635.1 Cellulomonas sp. P5_C6
GCTCGGCACGGCTCGGGTGGTCGGGCGTCGCCGGGATGTCCGCGACGAAACCACCGATGCCCGCGCGACGGTCGGCCGTGCGGTACGGGGCGCGGAAGGCGTCCGCGACCGCCGGGTCGAGGCGCGGGTGCGCGAGGGCGAGGGTCGTCTCGAGGAAGGCCGGTGTCGTCACCGTCCCCACCGGGAGCACCCCCGGCGCCATCGCGACCCGGAGGGCGGCGGGCAGCCGGTCGTCGGCCGGCTGGTGCACCGCGGTGTTGGTGAGCACGATGCCCGCGAGCAGGTCCGGGTGGTCGAGGGCCCACCCGAGGCTGACCACGCCGCCCCAGTCGTGCCCGACCGTGACCACGGGACCGGTCAGGCCGAGGCGGTCGGTCAGTGCGCCCAGGTCGGCCACCCGGGCGGCCAGCCGGTGCTGCTCGCCGGTCCGCTCGGAGAACCCCATCTCCAGCTGGTCGACGGCGATCACCCGCCAGGGGCGCTCGGTCCGTGCGCCCGCTGCGACCAGGCGCCGCCAGAGGAACGACCACGTCGGGTTGCCGTGCACGCACAGCAGCGTGCCGACCGGGTCGGCCGCCAGGGTCGGGCCGTTGTCGAGCAGGTGCCACGTCCGCGACCCGACCCGCACCACCCGCGACCAGCGCGGATCGATCCCGCCGGCCTCGAGAACGTCGGCCGGGGGTGTCGACGCCTCCGTCACCAGACGATCTCGGCCATCGCCGTGTGCAGGCCCGAGCCGACGCCCATGCACAGCACCCGGTCCCCGGTGCGCAGCGAGTCGACCTGCTCCGCCRGGGTCATCGGCAGCGCCGCCGGGCCGACGTTGCCCCACCGCGGGAAGGTCGTCGGCACGCGTTCGGGGTCGAGCCCCAGCGCCTCGACGATCGAGCGGGTGTGCACCGACGAGACCTGGTGCGTGACGATCCGGTCGACGTCGGCCCAGTCCCACTCGGGCTGCGCCTCGTTCCAGGCGTCGACGACGAGCTCCAGCCCGCCGGCCAGGAGCCCGCCCGGGTCCGTCCGCAYCCCGTCGACGCCGCCGACGCACAGCTCGTGGTGCTGCGTCGCCGAGCGCGTCACGCCGCCGAGGAGGCGGTGGGCGCCCGGGTGCAGGTGGGCCGGACCGAGGACCGCCGCCGCGGCACCCGCCCCGAGCGTGAGCGTCGCGAACTCCTCGAGGAACGACTCCCGAGTCGTCTCCGGTGACGTCAGCCGCGCGATCGTCGCCTCCTGCGTCGGACGCGGGTCCTCGCCGTTGACGATCACCGCGTACGAGATCTGCCCGGCGTCGATCAGCTGCGCCGCCAGCGTCATCCCGTTGACGAAGCCGAGGCACGCGTTGGTCAGGTCGAAGTTGAGCGCGCTCGACGRCAGCGAGAGGTTGGAGTGGATGCGCGACGCGACCGAGGGCTCCAGGAACGTCCGGGTCACCGAGGTGTTGATCAGCAGGCCGACGTTCCCGGCGTCGATCCCGGCCTCCGCCAGCGCCTTCGCCCCCGCCGCCGTGGCGGCGTCGTCGAAGGTCATCCCCTCGTCCCACCACCGGCGCTCGTGCACGCCCGCAACGCGGGACAGGAGGCCGCGGGGCAGCCGCAGCCGCTCCAGGGTGGGCGTGAGCTGCTCGTCGAACACCGTCGACGGGACGACGACCGGCGCCTCGATGCCGACGACGGCAAGGAGCGCGACATCGCGGTGGCGGAACGTCGCGTTGCCGGTCACAGGCTGTCCTCTCGACGGGGGCTGAGGTCGCGGGCTCGCGCGAGGACGCGGGCGCTGGGTGGGCGCGGTCCGCGCGGCGGTTCCGGTGCGAGATGCGTCAGAATCTGGCCTGCACCGCCTCGCCGTGGGCCGGGAGCCCCTCGGCGTCGGCGAGCGCGACGATCTTGTCCGCGACCGCGGCGAGCGCGTCGGCGTCGTACTCGATGACCTGCACGGCTCGCAGGAACGAGTGGACACCCAGCCCGCTGGTGAAGTGCGCGCAGCCGCCGGTGGGCAGCACGTGGTTCGAGCCCGCCATGTAGTCCCCGAGCGAGACCGGCGAGTACGCGCCGACGAAGATCGCGCCCGCGCTGGTCACCCGCTCGGCGAGCGCCGCGGCGTCGACCGCTTGGATCTCGAGGTGCTCGGCGCCGTAGGCGTTGACCACGTCGAGCCCGCGCTCGAGGTCGTCGACCAGCACGATCGCGGACTGCTTGCCCCCGAGCGCCGTCGTGACGCGACCGCGGTGCATGGTGCTGTCGACCCGGTCGACCAGCTTCGCCTCGACCGCCCCCGCCAGCTCGACCGACGGCGTCACCAGGACTGCGGCGGCGAGCGGGTCGTGCTCCGCCTGCGAGACCAGGTCGGCGGCCACGTGCGTCGCGTCCGCCGTGCCGTCGGCCAGGATCGCGATCTCGGTGGGACCGGCCTCGGCGTCGATGCCGACGATCCCCCGGACCAGCCGCTTGGCCGCCGCGACGTACACGTTGCCCGGTCCGGTGACCACGTCGACCGGCTCGCAGAGCGTCTCGCCGTCCACCTCGTCGCTGCCGGCCGCGCCGTAGGCGAACATCGCGATCGCCTGCGCACCGCCGACCGCATAGACCTCGTCCACGCCGAGCAGCGCGCACGTGGCCAGGACGACCGGGTCGGGCAGCCCGTCGTCGTTCTTCTGGGGCGGCGACGCCACCGCGAGCGACCCGACGCCCGCGGCCTGGGCCGCGACCACGTTCATGACCACCGACGACGGGTACACCGCCAGCCCGCCCGGCACGTACAGGCCGACGCGGCGGACCGGGACCCAGCGCTGACGGACCTGAGCGCCGGGCGCCAGCTGGACCGTGAAGTCCGCCGGCCGCTGGGCGGCGTGCACCGCGCGCACGCGCGCGATGGTCTCCTCCAGCGCGGACCGCACCTGCGGGTCGAGCACGCCGACGGACGAGGCGATCACGTCCGCAGGCACGCGCAGGTGCACCGGGCGCACGCCGTCGAACCGCTCGGCGAGGTCCCGCAGCTCGGCGGCGCCGCGCTTGCGCACGTCCGCCAGGATCGGCGCGACGACCTCCGCGGCGTGCTCGACGTCGACCTCGGCACGGGGCAGCTCGTCGAGCAGCTCACGGCGCGTGAGGGTGCGACCGCGCAGGTCGATGCGGGTGATCACGTTCCTGAGCATAGGACGCACATCCGACCAGGGCCTGAGCAGGACCACCCTGCGGGCGTGCGCTGCACCACACCGGCCGCCTCGAGGGCAGACTGCTCCCATGAGCCTCGTACCCATCGCCGACGACTCGATCCGCCTCGGCCAGTTCCTCAAGCTCGCCGACCTCGCCGACTCCGGGGCGCACGCGCGCGAGCTGCTCGAGGACGGCGCCGTCACGGTGAACGGTGAGGACGAGGCGCGCCGCGGCCGCCAGCTCGTCCGCGGGGACGTCGTCGAGGTGGACCTGCCGACGGGCTACAAGGAAGCGACCGTCGGCTGACGTCGAGGGCGCTGGATCCATGGACCTCACGCGGCTCCCCGACGACCTGCCCGTGCCTGCCGACGACGGCGCGGCCGACCACCTCACCGGGACGCCGTTGCCGCCGGTCGTCCTCGTCGCCACGGACGGCACGCGCGTCACGCTGGACGAGCTCGGTCCGGGCCGCAGCGTCGTGTACGCGTACCCGATGACCGGCGGCGGCCCGGGCGTCGAGCTGCCGGCCGACTGGGACAGCATCCCCGGCGCTCGCGGCTGCACGGCCGAGGCGTGCGCGTTCCGGGACCACCACGCCGAGCTGCTCGCCGCCGGCGCGTCCGCGGTGTTCGGGCTCTCCACGCAGGACACCGACTACCAGCGCGAGGCCGTCGAGCGCCTGCACCTGCCGTTCCCGATGCTCAGCGACGAGAGCCTCGCACTGACGACCGCTCTGCGCCTGCCGACCTTCGAGGCGGGCGGACGGACGCTCCTGCGTCGCCTGACGATGGTCGTGCGCGACGGCGTCGTCGAGAAGACCTTCTACCCGGTGTTCCCGCCCGACGGGCACGCCGCCGAGGTGCTCGCGTGGCTGGTCAGGACGCCAGGCAGCTAGGCCCGAGCAGCGCCTTGAGGTCACCGAACAGGGAGGGCGACCGCGCGACGCGCAGCCCGTGGTCGAGCCGCATCACGGTGGCCCGGCCCGGGCTGGTGAGCCGCAGGTGCACCTCGGTGACGCCGGGGTGGGTGGACAGCACCTCGCGCAGCCGCTCGACCACCGGTGGCGTGCACCGCGAGACGGCCATCGACACCACGACGGGCGCGTCGGCGGCCTGCGACACGTCCGGCAGCGAGACCTCCATGGCCTGCAGCTGCATGGTGTCGTCGCGGCGACGCACCCGGCCGCGGATCACCACGACGGCGTCCTCGGTCAGTGCCGTGGAGTAGGCCAGGTAGGTCTCGCCGAAGAACATGATCTCGACCGAGGCCTCCATGTCCTCGATGGTGACGGCGGCCCACGGGTTGCCCTGCTTCGACATCTTGCGCTGCAGCGACGTGATGAGCCCCGCGACGACGACGGTCGAGCCGTCCGGCCGCTGCTCGTCACCCAGGAGGGTCGCGATCGACACGTCCGCCGCGGCCGCGAGCACGTGCTCGAGCCCCGACAGCGGGTGGTCCGACACGTACAGGCCGAGCATCTCCCGCTCGAACGCCAGCCGCTGCTTCTTGTCCC
>NZ_JBFULZ010000261.1:0-4641 GCF_054049635.1 Cellulomonas sp. P5_C6
CGTGTCCGCCGTCGCCAACGACGCGCTGCGGATCGGGGAGGTCTACGCGCTCGCTGCCCACTTCCTCGGCAGCCTGGTCGCCTACGGGGTCGCCGCCGTCCTCATGCTCCGCGTGTCCGTGCCGCTCGGCCTCGTGGTGATCCTGGGCCTGCCCACCGTCGCCGCGATCCTCGGTCTGCTGGTCAAGCCGCTGTCCCGGCGGCAGGCAGCGCAGCGCGAGGCCTCGGGCCGCCTGACCACGCTCGGCGCGGACACGGTCTCGGGCCTGCGCATCCTGCGCGGCATCGGCGGCGAGGGCGTGTTCACCGGCCGCTACCGCGAGCAGTCCCAGGAGACGCGGCGCCGCGGGGTCGAGGTCGCCAAGACCCAGTCGGTGCTGGACGCCCTGCAGGTGCTGCTGCCCGGCACGTTCGTCGTGGTCCTCATCTACCTGGGTGCGCACATGGCGCTGGCGGGCACCATCACGCCGGGGCAGCTGGTCTCCACGTACGGGTTCGCGGCGTTCCTGTCGTGGCCGGTCCAGAACGCCACGCAGATGCTGCAGGCCGCCACACGCGCGCACATCGGCGCGACCAAGGTGGTCAAGGTGCTGCGGGTCGTCCCGGCGACGGGCGCGACCGACGGCACCGCCACCGTGCCGGACCCGCACGTGCCGCTCGTCGACGAGGTCAGCGCGCTGCGGCTCGAGCCCGGCCGGGTCGTCGCGCTGGTCAGCGCGGACCCGGACGAGTCCGCGCGCATCGCGACGCGGCTCGGCCGGTTCGACGACGAGGCGGAGAAGGACACCCCGGTCCGGCTCGGCGGGGTGCTGCTCTCGGAGCTGGACAAGGACGCGGTGCGCCAGCGCATCGTCGTCGCCGAGGCGACGCCGCACCTGTTCTCCGGCGCGCTCGAGCACGAGCTCGACGTCCGCGGGGGCGCGACGCAGGACGACCTGCTGCGGGTGATCGCGACGGCCGACGCGCACGACGTGCTCGACTCGGTCCCCGACGGCCTGGCCGGCGAGCTGCCCGAGAAGGGCCGGTCGCTGTCGGGCGGCCAGCGCCAGCGCGTGGCACTCGCCCGGGCGCTGCTCATCGACCCGGAGATCCTCGTGCTCGTGGAGCCGACCAGCGCGGTCGACGCCCACACCGAGGCGCGGATCGCGGCGCGGCTCGCCGAGGTCCGGCGGGGCCGCACCACGCTCGTCGTGACCGCGAGCCCGCTGGTCCTCGACCACGTGGACGAGGTCGCGTTCGTGCAGGACGGCGTCATCCGCGCCCGCGGGACGCACGACGACCTGCTCGCGCACGGCGTCGACGACCTCGAGGTCGCGCGCGCCTACCGGGCGGTGGTCGGACGGCACATGGACGAGGAGTCGCTGGAGAACCGCGCGGTCGAGGACCTGGCGGACGACGAGCAGCTCCACCGCGAGCTGATGGCACAGCAGACGAACGGAGGACAGTCATGAAGCTCCCCATCGCCGACTCGGCGACCGTGCGGGCCTACACCGGCCTCCTGATGCGCAAGCACCGCCGTCCGCTGACCGTCATCGCGGTGCTGCACACGCTCGCCGCGACCGCGGGCCTGGCCGGTCCGTGGATCCTCGGCCTGCTGGTCGACGCCGTGAACGACGGCACCACGGCCGGCTACATCAACACGCTCATCGCGATCGGTGCCGTCGCCGTGCTCGCGCAGACGGTGCTCATCCGCTTCGCGCAGCGCGCGTCGATGGTGTTCGGCGAGGAGGTGTTCGCCGAGCTGCGCGAGGAGTTCATCGAGAAGGTCACGTCGCTGCCGCTGTCCACCGTCGAGCGGGCCGGTACCGGTGACCTGGTCGCGCGCACGACCAACGACGTGAACAAGCTGCAGCACGCGGTGCGCTTCGGCGTCCCGCGCGTGATCGTCGCGGTCGTCACCATCACGCTGACGGTCGCCGCCTGCCTGTTCATCTCGCCGCTGGTCTCGATCGCGATGTTCATCGGCGTCCCGACCCTGGTGATCCTCGTCCGCTGGTACCTCAAGCGCGCGACGCCGGCGTACCAGCGCGAGTCGGCCGCGTACGCGACCCTCAACGGCACGATCACCGAGTCCGTCGAGGGCGCCCGCACGGTCGACGCCCTGCGCCTCGGCCGGCGCCGGATGGCCCGGGTGGACGACGACCTGCGCGAGGCGTTCGCCGCCGAGAAGGCCACCCTGCGGCTGCGCACGATCCTGTTCCCCGGCATCGACGGCGCGTTCGTGCTCGCGCCGGCCGCCGTCCTGTTCTGGGGCGGGTACCTGGCCTCGCAGGGGCAGGTCACGGTCGGCGCGGTCACCACGATCGTGATGTACACGTACCAGGTCACCGGACCGGTGTGGGAGCTGATCTTCTGGATCGACGAGATCCAGGTGGCCGCCACGTCGCTCGCCCGGATCGTCGGCGTGCAGCTGGTCGAGCCGGACCGCACCACGCGTGAGGGCACCCCGGTCGACGAGGACATCGCCGCCCGGGACCTGCGGTACGCGTACCGCGAGGGCCACAACGTGCTGCACGGGATCGACCTCGACCTGGCCGCCGGCGAGCGGCTCGCGGTCGTCGGTCCGTCGGGGGCGGGCAAGTCCACGCTCGGGCGCATGCTCGCGGGCATCCACCCGCCCTCGGGCGGCACGGTGACGGTCGGCGGGGTGTCGCTGGTCGACCTGCCGCTGGAGGAGCTGCGCGGGCACGTCGCCCTGGTCACCCAGGAGCACCACGTGTTCGTCGGCACGGTCGCGGACAACCTGCGGCTCGCGCAGGAGGACGCCGACCCGGCGGCCCTCGAGCGGGCGCTGCGGGCGGTCGACGCGTGGGAGTGGGTGCAGGCGCTGCCCGACGGGCTGGCCACCGAGGTCGGCTCCGGCGGCGCACCGCTGACGCCTGCCCAGGCGCAGCAGATCGCGCTCGCCCGTCTGGTGCTGCTGGACCCGCACACGCTGGTGCTCGACGAGGCCACCTCGCTGATGGACCCGCGCGCCGCCCGCCACCTCGAGAAGTCCCTGTCGGCGGTGCTCGCCGGTCGCACGGTGGTCGCCATCGCGCACCGCCTGCACACGGCCCACGACGCGGACCGGGTCGCGGTGGTCGACGCCGGCCGCATCACCGAGATCGGCCCGCACGACGAGCTGGTGGCCGCGGGCGGCGACTACGCCGCCCTGTGGCACTCGTGGCAGCACGACTGACATGAGCGATCCACTCACGCTGCGCGGGGGCGTCGTCGTTCCGGACGACGCCCTCGCGTGGCGCTTCTCGAGATCGAGCGGCCCTGGCGGCCAGTCGGTCAACACCACCGACTCGCGCGTCGAGCTGACCGTCGACCTGGCCCGGATCGCGTGGACCAGCCCGACCCAGCAGGACCGCGTGCTCGCCCGGCTGGCCTCCCGGCTGCGGGGTGAGCTGCTGACCGTGAGCGCCCAGGAGTACCGGTCGCAGCTGCGCAACCGCGAGGCCGCGCTGACCCGGGTGCACGCGCTGCTCGACGACGCGCTCGCTCCCCCGGGCCCGACCCGACGAGCCACGCGCCCGAGCCGCGGGTCGCAGGTGCGCCGGGTGCAGGGCGAGCAGAAACGCCGCGCGGTCAAGGAGATGCGCCGCCGACCACCCATGGGCTGAACCGACGCCCACCCGGGGCGAGCCGTGCCGGGAGCACCGGGCGCGCGTTGCTCCCCCCAACCGCTGCCGTCAGGCCGGCGCAGCGCCGCCCGCGCCGGGCTCCGGTTCCGGTTCCGGCTCCGCTCCCGAGCCGCGAGCCTCGTCGCGGACCAGCCGCAGCCACAGCAGCACCGCGAACGCGCCGAAGATCCACCACTGCGCGGCGTACGCGAGGTTCTGGATGTTCAGGCCGGACCCGGGCTTGGTCGGCGGGTCGAGGAGCAGCACGGACGACGCCTGCGCGGGGTCGGACGACGCGACGACGAGGTACCCGGTGTAGATCGGGCCGCCCCAGGAGTTCAGCAGCTCGGCGGAGCTGATGCCGTCGGTCCGCCCGTCGGCGATCCCGTCCGCGGCCTCCTCCGACGCCTGCAGGTAGCCGGTGACGTCGACGCTCCCGGCGGGCGGCTGGTCGGCGTCGGCGGGCGTCGCCACCCAGCCGCGGACCACGGGCAGCACGGCTCCGTCGCCGGTCCGCAGCGGCGTCAGGACGAGGAACCCGGTCTCGCCGTCGTGCGCGCGGCCGGTCACCAGCAGCTGGCCGGCGGCCTCGTAGGCGCCGGTCACGGCGACCTTGCGGCCGACCAGGTCGCCGGTGAACGACGTCTGCGGCGCCAGGGTGTCCTCGAGCGGGACGGCCGGCGCGGCGACGAGCTCGGCGGTGTGCCGGGCCGCTGCGGCCGCGCCGTGCACCTGTGCGCGGTCCAGCTGCCACACGCCCAGGCGGGCGCAGAGGGCGGCCGCGGCGAGCAGGAGGACCAGGAGCAGGACCATGCGCGGCCGGACGGCGGCCCGGAGCATCGTCGTCGGCGGACKGCGGGTCGCCTGTTCCCAGGCCGGCGCCGGCCGGGTCTGCGCGGCGGCGGCCGGCTCGGGGGCAGGAGCCGGTGGCGACGCGGGGACACGGGTCCCTGCGCCGGGATCGGGGGCAGAGCCGGCGGGAGCGGAGGTGGCCGGCGCGCCCGGCTCCGGGCGGACACCAGGCCCCGCGG
>NZ_JBFULZ010000262.1:0-4632 GCF_054049635.1 Cellulomonas sp. P5_C6
GGGTGCAGACGGTCGCCCGCTACAACCCGCTGACGTGGGCCACGGAGATCGCCCGGACCGCGATGTCATCGTCGGTGGACTGGTCCGTGGTGGCCAGCCGCGGCGCCCTGCTGCTGGCCCTGGCGGCCGTGGTGGCGTGGTGGTCGGTCCGCGCGATGCGCACGTACCAGCGCTCGCTCTAGCCACACCCGCAACGTCCGAGCACGTACGGCCTCCGACCCGTACGTGCTCGGACGTTGCTGAGTAGTCCCTGGTTGTGTCCGCGCTCCGATGGGTTCTGACCCGTACGTGCTCGGACGTTGCGCGTCAGTGGCTGGTCGTGCGGCCGAAGTGGAACTTGGCCGTCGCCGGGCTGCTCGGCCAGCGGCTGGTGACCACCTTGCCGCGCGTGTAGAACCGGACCGACTCGGGGCCGTAGATGTGGCTCTCGCCGAACAGCGAGTTCTTCCAGCCGCCGAAGGAGTGCCAGCCGACGGGCACGGGGATCGGCACGTTGATGCCGATCATGCCGACCGTGACGGCCCGCTGGAACGTCCGGGCCGCATCGCCGGAGGACGTGAACAGCGCGGTGCCGTTGCCGTACGGGTTGGCGTTGACCAGGGCGATCGCCTCGGCCAGGTCGGCCACCCGCATGACGACCAGCACCGGCCCGAAGATCTCCTCGGCGTACGCCCGCATGTCCGTGGTGACGCCGTCGAGCACCGTGGGGCCGACGAAGAACCCGTTCTCGTGACCGGCGACCGTGTGCCCGCGGCCGTCGAACCGCGCGGACGCCCCGTTGTCGACCGCGTCGGTGACGATCTCCTCGATCCGCAGCTGCGACGCCTTGGTGATCACGGGGCCCATGTCGCTGTTCGGGTCGGTGCCGGGTGCCACGCGGACCTTCGCCGCGGCGGCGGTGAGCCGCTCGATCAGCGCGTCGGCGATCTCGTCGACGACGACCGCCACCGAGATCGCCATGCACCGCTCGCCGGCCGCGCCGAACGCCGCGCCGGTCAGGTGGGTCGCCGCGAGGTCGAGGTCCGCGTCGGCCAGAACGACCGCGTGGTTCTTGGCGCCGCCGAGYGCCTGCACCCGCTTGCCGTGCGCGGTCGCGGTCGCGTGCACGTGCTGCGCGATGGGCGTCGAGCCGACGAACGACACCGCGTCGATGTCGGGGTGCGTGAGCAGCGCGTCGACGGCCACCCGGTCGCCCTGGACCACGGAGAAGACGCCGTCGGGAAGCCCGGCCGCCTTCCACAGCTTCGCGAGGAACAGCGACGACGACGGGTCCCGCTCGGACGGCTTGAGCACGAACGCGTTGCCCGTGGCGATGGCCATCGGCGACATCCACAGCGGCACCATCGCCGGGAAGTTGAACGGCGTGATCCCGGCGACGACACCCAGCGGCTCCCGGAAGGAGAACACGTCGACGCCGGTGGCCGCCTGGTCCGTGTACTCGCCCTTGAGCAGCTGCGGGATGCCGCAGGCGTACTCGATGACCTCGAGGCCGCGGGCGATCTCCCCGTGCGAGTCCGCCAGCACCTTGCCGTGCTCCGCCGTGATGATCGCGGCGAGCTCGTCGGTGTGCTGGATGATCTGCTCGCGCAGCGCGAACAGCACCGCGGCGCGCTTGGCCACCGGTTCCTGCGACCACGTCTGCGCCGCCGTCACCGCCGCAGCGACAGCCGCGTCGACGTCGGCCTGCTCCGCGAGGAGCACCCGGCCCGACACCTCCCCGGTCGCGGGGTCGTACACGTCCTGGGTCCGGGACCCGTCGGGCGTCGTCACCTGGCCCCCGACGACGTGACCGATGAGCGGAGCAGTATCGACGAGCGCGGACATCAGAGCCCTCTTTCGTGCCGGATCCGACGGCGTTGCCGGACCGGGCCAATCTAAGTCCGCCGTCAAGAACGTGGGGTCGGTCGCGGCTGTTCGGACGGCGGCAGACCGTCGCGACGTCGTCGAGAACACCATGAGACGCGCGATGGAGGGCCATCACACTGTTCATGTTGTTCTGAATGGTTCCAGCACCCGCCGCCGGAGCATCGCGCGTCAGGGGCGCAACGTCCGCGCTCCTGCGGGTCGGAGGCCGCTCGAGGGCGGACGTCCCGGGACGGGTCAGTCGCGGGCCGTGAGGACCAGGGGGCCGTCCGGGGTGATCGCGATCGTGTGCTCGGCGTGGGCGGCCAATGAGCCGTCGCCGGTGCGGATGGTCCAGCCGTCGGGGTCGATCGTGTACTCGTCACCACCGGCCATGAACCACGGCTCGATGGCGATGACCAGGCCCGGCTTGAGCTTCAGGCCCGTGCCAGGGCGGCCGAGGTTGGGCACGTGCGGGTCCTCGTGCATGGTCCGGCCGACGCCGTGCCCGCCGAAGTCGGCGTTGATCCCGTACCCGCCGGCGCGGCCGATGGTGCCGATGGCCGACGAGATGTCGCCCATCCGCGCGCCGGCGCGTGCCTTCGCGATCCCGGCGTCGAGCGCGCGCTCCGTGGTCTCGATGAGCGCGGTCACGGCCGGGTCCTGCGTGCCGATCTGGAAGGTCAGCGCGGAGTCGGCCACCCAGCCCTGCAGCTGCGCGGCGAAGTCGATGCTCAGCACGTCGCCGTCGGCGAGCACGTAGTCGGACGGCAGCCCGTGCAGGGCGGCGTCGTTGACGGAGGTGCACAGCACCCCCGGGTACGGCATCGCGCCGAAGGACGGGTGGTAGCCCAGGTAGACCGAGTGGGCGCCGGCCGCGTCGATCATCCGGTGCGCGTGGGTGTCCAGCTGCTTGAGGCTCATCCCCTCGCGGGCGACGTCACGCAAGGAGGAGAGCACGCCGGCGACGAACTTGCCGGCAGGACGCATCTGGTTGATCTGAGCAGGGTTCTTGAGGGCCACGGGCTCCACCCTGCCACGAAGCGGGCAGGCAACAGCCCGTGGGCCGGACCTCCGAGGAGGCCCTGCCGCGAAGGACGAGGTCGCGGCTCCCACGGGCTGCGGTGACTGCCATGGATTCGCTCGCCGGCCCGATGGACCTGCGGGCGGATCGTCGGTGCAATCCGTCCGAGTACTGATCGGGCGACTAGCGGACAGTCACCTCACGCGTCCTGGAATCGAACATGTCCTGGACCACCTCCTTCCCGTGTCCGACGAACGTACGTCCGGAATCGGCGGACGCCAAGGGGTTTTCCCGGTGGCGAACTCGGGAACACGTGACGACCCTGGACCGATGATCTCCGCGCTGCACGTGCTGCTGGCCAGCTCCGACCCGGCGGCCGACCGGGCGTTCCTGCGCGACGTGCTCGGGTGGTCGTCGGTCGAGGACGCGACCTCGGGCGACGGGTGGCTGATCTTCGCCCTGCCGCCGACGGAGCTGGGCGTGCACCCCGGCGACAGTGCCGACAGCGCCACGCTCCACCTCATGTGCGACGACCTCGACCACACCCTCGCCGCGCTCGCCGCCCAGGGGGTCCGACCGCTCGACCACCCCCACACCGAGGACTGGGGTGTCGTCACCCGGATCCCGCTGCCCAGCGGGGGCGCGCTCGGGCTGTACGAGCCGCGGCACCCGTCGCCCCTCACGGTGTTCGGCGGACCTGCCGTGCGCGAGCCCGTCACCCGCCACGCGGGCCTCGAGCTCTCGCTGTCGACGACGGTGCTCGAGGCGCGCGACGCCAACGCGCTGGCCGACTTCTACCGCCGGCTGCTCGGCTGGCGCGTGATGGGCGAGGAGCCCGGCTGGGCCCTGCTCCGCCCGCCCGCGGGCGGGACCGGCGTCGCGTTCAGCTCGGACCCCCTCTACGAGCGCCCGGTCTGGCCGGCGACGACCGACCACCAGCAGATGATGGAGCACCTCGACATCTGGGTGAACGACATGGCCCGGGGCGTCGAGCACGCGCTGGCCGAGGGTGCGACGCTCGCCGGCTTCCAGCCCCAGGACGAGGTCCGCGTCATGCTCGACCCTTCCGGTCACCCGTTCTGCCTGTTCGAGAGCTAGAGACGTCGAGAGCTAGCGCCGAGCCACTCCGCGAAGTTGACGCGGCCGTCGGCGTGCTCCGGCGTCAGGTGCCCCCCGTCGCGGAACCCGCGCAGCCGACCCGGCACCGGGACCGACCACACGGGCCGCCGGCGGCCGGTCGCGTCGAGGTACGTGCGCATGAGCTCGGCGACGTCCAGGATCTGCGGCCCGCCCAGGTCGGTGACCCTGCCCGACGGTCCCGCCTCGACCAGCTCCAGCAGCCGCGCCGCCACCTCGCGGACGTCGACCGGTTGGTCCTGCAGGTCCGTCGGCAGCACGGCGACCGGACCGCGCGAGAGGTTGTCCAGCAGGTTCGCGACGAAGTCGTGGAACTGGGTCGCCCGCAGGATCGTCCAGGGGATCCCGCCGTCCTCGACGAGCTCCTCGACGCGGCGCTTCACGCCGTAGAGCGCGAGCTCGACGGCATCGACGCCGACGATCGAGATGTAGACGAGGTGCTCGACGTGCGCGGCCCGGCAGGCGACGAGCAGCTGGACGGCGGCGTCGAGGTCGCGGTCCGGCTTGCGCGGGTCGCTCGCGCAGTGCACCACCGTGCGGACGCCGGCCAGGGACTCGGGCAGCCCGCGGCCGGTGAGCAGGTCGCCGACCACCCACTCGACCGCGTCCGGAACGGCCGGCGTGCGCGG
>NZ_JBFULZ010000263.1:0-4593 GCF_054049635.1 Cellulomonas sp. P5_C6
GTAGAGGAACGTCCCGGTCGGTCCGAACACCTGGATGTCGCCCGTCCAGCCAAGCCGTTCGTCACGCTGCGGGCAGTCCGTCGGCAGCCCGACGAAGTTGCCTCGCATGCTCCACACGACGTTGTCGTGCAGGCGGTTGAGTCGGGCGTCCGAGGAGGCGAAGCCCCCGGTGCGCCGCATGTCGGAGTGCAGGACGCGGGCGACGACGTCGCCGGCGCGCAGCTCCCCCGGCCAGCCCTCGACCCGGGCGTAGCGGAACCCGTGGACGGTGAAGCGCGGCTCCCACTCCTGCGGGCCACCGGGGCCCAGGACGTACTCGTCCACGGAGTACGCGCCGCGCAGCGGACGGACGTGGAGGTCCCCGTCCTGCAGGACCTCGGCGTGGCGCAGTCGGACGACCGTGCCCTCCGGCCCGTCGACACGGATCCGGAGCCGGCCGACCAGGTTCTGGCCGAAGTCGAGCAGCGCGGCTCCGTCGGACGTGCGGGTGACAGAGGTCGCGACCAGCTCCTCGGTGCATCGGACCGGCGGACCCTCGGGCGCGACGAGCGTCGCGGGGTCACGATCGACCACCTCGACGGCCGACCAGCCGCTGTCGTCGAAACCAGCGGCCGACCAGCCCGCCTCGTCGAGGCGGGCGTCGTGGCGCTCGCCCTCGTACAGACCTGAGCTGAGGATCGGCCCCGTGCCGGCTCGCCAGCCCGGACCGGTCGCGACCACCTGTCGCCTGCCGTCGGCGAGCTCGATCTCGAGCTGGGCGATCAGCGCGAGCCGGTCACCGTAGATGTCCCGGTTGCCGCCGTCGAACCCGATCCTTCCGCGGTACCAGCCGTCGCCGAGGAACGCTCCGACCGCGTTCACCCCCTCCCGGAGGAGGTCGGTGACGTCGAAGGTCGAGTACCGCAGCCGGTGCGGATACACGGTCCAGCCCGGAGCGAGTTCCTCGTCGCCGACGCGGACGCCGTTCACGTACGGCTCGAACAGGCCGTGCGCCGAGACGTACAGCCGCGCCGCGACGGGCCGCTGCGCCAGCGCGAACTCGTGCCGCACGAGCGGGGGCGGCCGCAGGTCGGCGTCCTCGACCGGGCCGGGTGGGGTGATCGCCCTGGCCACCCAGTCGGACGGGTCGAGCAACCCTGCCTCGATGGTGGTGCCCGCGGACCAGGGCGACTCGCGCCCGTCGGCGTCCCGGACGCGCACCGACAGCACGAGGCGCTCGCGGGAGCGCAGAGCGTCGAACGGCCACGGGACGAGGCCTTGGGACGCCCCGTGGACCCACCCCGACGTCAGCTCGGGTCGGTCCTTGACCGAGACCCGCAGCTCGTACGCGCTGGTGCGCCAGCTCTCGGGTGCGCGGTCCAGTCGCCAGGAGACCCGGGGGCGCGCCTCGCCGATACCGAGCGCGTAAACGTGGTGCTCGACGGTGGGCGGGGCCACGGTGATCATGGCCGGCTCGTCGGGCGAGGACGCCGGTCGGGGTTCTCTCAGCACGGTCAGCCCTTGACCGCTCCGGCGGACAGGCCGCGCATGACTCGCTGGTTCAGGAAGATGTACAGCACGAGGACGATGAACATGTTGATGCAGATCGCCGCGAACGTCGGCCCGTAGTCGACGGCGCCGAACTGCCCCGTGAAGTTGAGCAGGCCGACCTGGACCGTGCGCAGGTTGTCCTGGGTGGTGAAGGTCAGCGCGATGAGCAGGTCGTTCCACAGGAAGAAGAACTGGACCAGGGCGATCGTGAAGATGGCGTTGCGCATCATCGGGAACCCGATCGACCAGAACGACCGGACCGCGGACGCCCCGTCGAGCGTCGAGGCCTCGAAGACCTCATGGGGTATCGAGCGGAAGTAGGTCGCCATCATGAACACGGTCAGGGGCAGGCCGATCGCCGTGTAGGTGATGATCAGCGGCCACAGCGTGCTGGTCAGATGCAGCTTGAAGTACACGGTGAACAGCGGCAGCAGGATCATCTGACCGGGGATCATGATGCCGGCCAGGAACAGCAGGAGGACGCCACCGCGGCCGCGAAAGACCATGACCTCCAGCGCGTACCCGGCCGCCGTGCCCAGCACGACGACGAGCGCGAGCGCCGGGAAGACAGCCAGCACCGAGTTGCGCAGGTAGAGCGCGATGCTCGACCAGGCCTCGGTGTAGTTGCTGAAGTTGGTGAAGCTCTCCGGCAACGACCACGTGGGGTTGTTGAGGAACTCGTCCTGGGTCTTGAAGGACCCGAGCAGGAGCCAGAGCAGCGGGTACACCATCACGACGAGCAGGATGGTGACGCCGGCGTAGAGCGGGATCCGGCGGATTCGTCGGCGTGCCCGACCGGGGCGACGAACCGGAGCGGCGACGGGCTGGGGCATCTGCGTCAGGGTGGTCATGGGCTCAGTCCTGGGTGATGTCGCGGCGGTTCGCGCGGAAGATGAAGAGGGTGACGATCAGGCACAGGATCGTGAGCGCGAGGGCGATCGTGGAGCCGTAGCCGTAGTTGCCGTAGAAGAACGACGTCCGGTACATCAACAAGGTCAGCGGTGTCGTCCCGCTCCCTGGCCCTCCGCCCGTCAGCGCGTAGATCGAGTCGAAGACCTTGAGGGTGCCGTTGATGCTGAAGATGATCGAGGAGACCAGGACCGGCAGGGACAGCGGGAGCACGATGCTGCGCACCAGTCGCCAGCCGGCCGCGCCGTCCAGTCGCGCGGACTCCAGCAGCTCGTCGGGGACGTCGACCAGGCCGGCGTACAGCAGGACGGCGTAGAAGCCCATCGAGCGCCAGATGTCCATCAGCGCGATGACCCAGAAGGCGTGGCTCGCGGTGCCGAACCAGTCGACGGCGTTGAGTCCCACGGCTTCGAGCAGAGCGTTGACCGGCCCCGTCTGCGGGGCGAACTCGAAGAACTTCTGGAACAGGAGGGCGACGGCCACGGTCGGCAGCACGACGGGGAAGAAGACGAGGGTGCGGATCGTGGCCGACGCCTTGCGCAGGAAGAAGATGTAGAGCAGGGCCAGTGCGTAGCCGACCGTCACCTGCCCGATGGTGATCACGACGGCGTACTTCAGGGTGAAGAGGAGTGCTTCGCGCGCGGCCGGGTCGGTGAGGAGCTTCTGGAAGTTCTCCAGCCCGACCCACTCGAACCCCGTGACGACGCTGCCGCTGAAGAACGTGTACCCCAGCGACCACACCATCGGCAGCAGCATGACGAGCGAGTACACGAGCAGTGCTGGCCCGAGCAGCAGCAAGATGGCGCGCTTGTCGCCCAGGACACGGTTCATGGCAGAAGCTGCCTCTCATCGTCGAGGAGGGTGGAGGCGGGCCGATGGGCAACCAWCGGCCCGCCTCACTGGTCGTGCATCGGGCGGGGTGTCAGGAACCCAGGCTCGCCTGGACCTGCGACATGAAGTCCTCACCGCTCAGCTGTCCGGAACCGAGCAGGCCGCCGTCGTTCTGGCTCGTGGTGGTGGCCTCCGGGCTGAAGTACGCCTCGAACCACAGGATGCTCTCCTGGGTCTTGCCGATCTCGTCCTGGACCAGCTGGCTCAGCGGAGAGACCTGCACGTCGCCGTTCACCTTGAAGCCGGTCACCTGGCCGCTGTCGCGCAGTGCGACCGTGCCGTAGTTCCCAGCGATGCACTTGACCCAGTCCTGCGTGGCGGTGTCCTTGAAGCCCTTGGACGAGATCGCCATGGCGGTACCGACGTTGGCGGGCATCTGGTCGGCAGAACCCTTGCCGCCGTCCACGGTCGGGAAATGCATGAAGCCGATGTTGTCGGCTCCGACCTTGTTCTGCGTCTCGTCCGTGAAGTTGGAGACGGCCCACGAGCCCATGTAGATGAACGCGGCGTCGCCGGTCAGGAACGTGTTGAGCGCGGTTGTGTAGTCGATCGAGGTGGGCGACGCCCCGAAGTAGCCCTGCTTGCCGAGGTCGGCGATCGCGTCGGCAGCCTTGACGTACTCGGAGTCCGTGAGCTTGGCCTTGCCGTCGCGCACGTCCTGCAGCGCGGTCGGACCGAGGTCGCGTGCGATGTAGTTGCCGACCCACCGGGTCACGCCCCAGCCGTCGCCGCCCTTGCCGGCCTGGGAGATCGGCTGGACGCCGGCCGCCTTGAGCTTGGCGAACGCGTCCGTGAGCTCGGTCCACGTCGTCGGGACGTCGATGCCGTTGTCGGCGAGGATCTTCTTGTTGTACCAGATGCCCTCGATGTTGAGCTCGGTCGGCAGCACGAGCTGCTTGCCGTCGTACAGGTTCTCGATCACCGACGTCGCCGCGGGCAGGACGTCGTCCGCGATCCCGAGCTGGTCGAGGGCCGCGCCGGCGTCCTGCAGGGTGCCCTGCTCCGCCAGCTGGGCGTTGAGCGACGGGGCGTTCGCGCTGATGAACAGCTGCGGAAGGGCATCCTGGCCGGCCAACAGCTGGAGCTGCTGGTCGAGCGTCGACTGCGCCTGCTTGGTGATCTTCAGAGGCTGGGCCTCGTTCTCCGCCTTGCACTCGTCGGTGCTCAGCGTGGTCAGGGTGGTCGGGATCGTCTCGTTCTCGTTGATCGCGAGGAACGACAGGTCGGACGCAGCCTTGCCCGATCCGCCTGACGGCGAATCGC
>NZ_JBFULZ010000264.1:0-4588 GCF_054049635.1 Cellulomonas sp. P5_C6
CCCTTCGTGCTCGTCGCGTCGATCGTGCTCGTCGTGCTCTCGCCCACGCCCGAGGCCAAGTGGTCCACCGCCGTCTTCGGCGTCACCGCCGTGATGCTCTTCAGCACCAGCGCGTTCTACCACCGCGGGCACTGGTCACCGACGACGGCCGCCGTCCTGCGCCGGCTCGACCACACCAACATCTTCCTCATCATCGCGGGCACCTACACGCCGCTGTCGGTCCTGCTGCTGCCCGCCGACACCGCGCGCACCTTGCTGATCGTCGTGTGGTCGGGAGCGCTCGTCGGGATGCTCGCGCGCATCTTCTGGCTCGGTGCGCCGCGCTGGGTCTACGTGCCGGTGTACGTGGCGCTCGGGTGGGTGGCCGTGTGGTTCTTCCCGGCGTTCTACCGCTCCGGCGGGCTGGCGATCGTGCTGCTCATCGCCGGGGGCGGGCTCGCGTACACGCTGGGCGCGGTGGTCTACGGCCTCAAGCGGCCCAACCCCAGCCCTCGCTGGTTCGGGTTCCACGAGATCTTCCACGTGCTCACCGTGGTCGGGTACACCTGCCACTACATCGCGGTGTCGATGGCCTCGTACCGCTCCGCCTGACGGTCGTCAGGCGACCGGGACCACCGTGTAGCGGCGGTTGGCCAGCGACGGGTTCTGCTCCCGCACGCGCAGCAGCGCGGCGCCGTCGAGGTCGACGGTCCGCACCTGCGGCTCCGCGTCCATCTCCAGGCCGACCACGCCGTCGGGCGCGACGACGATCGAGCGCCCGGTGACGCCCTTGCCCGCCTGCCCGACCGCGACCACCGCGGCGGTGTTCTCGATGGCCCGGGCGATGGCGAGCGTCCGCCAGTGCATCGCCTTGAGCTCGCCGGCGGCCCACGCGGCGGGCACGACGAGCACCTGCGCTCCCGCGTCGACCAGGCGGCGGGCGGACTCGGGGAACCGCAGGTCGTAGCAGGTCAGCACGCCGAACGTCAGGCCGCCCACCTCGAGCACCAGCGGCGCGGCGTCCACCGGGCCGGGGGCCAGTCGGTCGGACTCCCGCTGCCCGAACGCGTCGTACAGGTGCACCTTGCGGTACACCCCGACCAGCGCGCCGGTGCCGTCGACCGCCACGACCGCGTTCACCGCGCGGGGGTCGTCGCCGTCGGCCGGCAGCGTCACGCCGGCCAGCACGGCCACGCCCGTCGCCGCCGCCCGCGCGCGCAGCATGGCGACGAACGGTCCGTTCAGCGGCTCCGCATGCTCGACGCCGACGCCCCGCGGGTCGAAGCCCGAGGCGTACTCGGGCACCACCAGCAGGTCCGCCCTGGTGCGCGCGGCGATGTCGAACGCGTCCTCGACCACCTGGCGGTTGGCGCCGTGGTCGGCGCTGACCGCCAGCTGCGCGACCGTGACCCGCACGGAGGGGCGCTGCGGCGGCTCGGGCGCGGTGCTCACCGGGACGGACCGGGGTCGTCGGTGCTCGCGGGACCGCCGTTCGACAAGTCGTCCTCGGTGAAGTCCCACCCGGCGACCTCGACGTCCGCGTCCACCTCCAGGTCGGGACCGGCCGCGCCGGCGTCGACGACCCCGAGATCCTGGTGCGGACCCTCGGTCCGGACCTCGTCGTCGTCGTCGTCGAGGCCCAGCGCCTTCGCGCGGCGGTCGACGATGCGCATCTGCTTGGTGAGCGAGAGGAACAGGAACACGAGGGCGACCGCGAGCAGGAAGGTGAACACGAACCCGAGGAAGCCGGGCGAGCCCACCGGGCTGCCGTCGATGTTCACGTCGGACGGCGACGGGCTCGGGGTCGGGACGGCGAGCAGCAGAGCGGCGATCATGCGCGCAGGCCGGCGAACAGGTCGTCCTCGGGCAGCGTCACGGGCACCCGCGAGGACGCGAGCTCGTACTCCTCGGTGGGCCACTGCGCGATCTCGAGCTCGCGCGGGATCGCGAAGAAGAAGCCGTCCGGGTCGATCTGAGTCGCGTGCGCGCGCAGGGCGTCGTCGCGCTGGCCGAAGTACGCCGAGCACTCGATGCGCGTGGTGATCTCCCGCTCGGGGATCTCGCGGGCCTGGCGGGAGTCGATCCAGTCGCCGAACGGCGACTCGCGACCCGCGGCGACCAGCGCGTCGTGCACCGCGCGCATGCGCACCAGCGAGAACCCGTGGTTGTAGTAGAGCTTCGAGGGCGTCCACGGCTCGCCGCGGCCGACGTAGCGCTCGGGGTCACCGGCGGCCTCGAAGGCCTCGACCGACACCTTGTGGCACATGATGTGGTCCGGGTGCGGGTAGCCGCCCGACGGGTCGTACGTGGTGATCACGTGCGGCCGGAACTCCCGGACCAGCTCCACCAGGGGGGCCGACGCCTCCTCCAGCGGGACCAGGCCGAAGCAGCCCTCGGGCAGGGGCGGCAGCGGGTCTCCCTCGGGCAGGCCGGAGTCCACGAAGCCGAGCCAGCGGTGCTGCACCCCGAGCGCAGCCGCGGCGGCCGCCATCTCGTGGCGGCGGTACTCCCGCATGCCGTCCAGGCCGCCCTCGACCGGCGGGTGCTGCGTGTTGAGCACGTCCCCGCGCTCGCCGCCGGTGCACGAGACGACGAGGACGTCGACGCCCTCGGCCGCGTACTTCGCCGTGGTCGCGGCGCCCTTGCTCGACTCGTCGTCGGGGTGGGCGTGCACCGCCATCAGGCGCAGCCGCTCTCCGGTCACCTCGGGCCTCCCGTCGGTCGCCCGGCCTCGGCGGCCTGGGCGGGTGGTTGGACGAGAGACAATGATCGCGCACGCCGCGACCCTGTCGCGCCACCGACCGAGGAGCTCCGTGACCGACTCGCCCGCCACCCGACCGCCGGCCGGGCGCTACGGCCCCGAGCGCACGGCCCGGTCCGTGCGTCGCGGTCGCCTCGGCCTGATCGCCGCCGCCGTGGTCGGCGTCGGGATCGTCATCTGGATCGGCCTCAACCTGGCGGGTCAGCCGGTCTCCTGGAAGGACGTCGGCTTCCACGTCCAGGGGCCACAGGCCATCGACGTGACGTTCGAGGTGACCAAGCCGAAGGAGTCGACCGTGACCTGCACGGTCACCGCGCTCTCGGAGTCGTACGGCGAGGTGGGCGTACGCAAGGTCGACGTCGGTCCCGCCGACACCAGCACCCGCCGCGTCACCGTCACGGTGCAGACCACGGAGCTCGCGGTGAGCGGCACGGTCGAGCGCTGCGACCTGGTCGACGAGCCCGCCTCGACGCCCTGAGCGCGCCCCCCTGACGGGTGATTCTGCGGCTCTGTCGGCCCCTCCTTGCTATCCTGGTCGTTTCGACGCCGCCCCGGTCCGGCACCACCACCGGTCGACGCGACCGAGAGGGAACGGCGGAGGACCCCTTCAGTACCCGATACACGGACGTGTCCCTGGATGCGTCCGTCCGACCGCACTGCCGAGCGCCCACCCCCGCGGCGCAGACACCGGCACGTGCGGCACCCCACGCAAGGAAAGGAGCGATCGTGACCGATACGACTGCGGCCACATGGTTGACCCAGGAGGCCTACGACCGCCTCACGGCTGAGCTCGCACGCCTCGAAGGAGAGGGCCGAGCCGAGGTCACCGCCCGCATCGCCGCCGCGCGCGACGAGGGCGACCTCAAGGAGAACGGCGGCTACCACGCCGCTCGCGAGGAGCAGGCGAAGCAGGAGGCCCGCATCCGCGAGCTCAAGGAGAAGCTGCGCAACGTGCAGATCGGCACGCCGAAGGACGACGGCATCGTCGAGCCCGGCATGGTGGTCACCGCCGTCGTCGCCGGCGACGAGATGGTGTTCCTCCTCGGCTCGCGCGAGATCGCCGGGACCTCCGACATCGAGGTCTTCTCCCCGACGTCGCCGCTCGGCGCCGCGATCAACGGCTGCAAGATCGGCGACTCGACCAGCTACACCGCCCCCAACGGGCGGGAGATCCCGGTCGAGATCACGGACGCGAAGCCCTTCGCGGGCTGACCCCGTACGACGAACGAGGCGTCACCCCGCGTGGGTGGCGCCTCGTTCGCGTCAGCGGTCGGCGAGCCGGTAGCCGGCGTCGCGGAGCTGCTGCAGCACGTACGCGCAGTGGTCGGGGCCCTTGGTCTCCACCTGCACGACGATCGCGACCTCGTCGAGCTGCAGGTCGCCGACCGTCCGCGCGTGCGAGACGTGCATGACGTTCCCGCCCGTGTCGGCCAGGGCCCGCAGGAGGTCGGCGAGGGCGCCGGGCGTGTCGTCGATCCGGACCTGCAGCTGCAGGAACCGACCGGCGGAGGCGAGCCCGTGCCGGACCACCCGCATGAGCACCAGCGGGTCGATGTTGCCGCCCGAGAGGATCGCGACGACAGGTCCCTCGATGGGCCCGACGCCGGCCATCAGTGCCGCGACGGCGGCCGCGCCCGACGGCTCGACCAGCATCTTCCCCCGCTCGGCGACGAGCAGCAGCGCCCGGGAGAGGTCCTCCTCCGAGACCGTGTGCACCTCGATGTCGTGCGCGGCGAGGATCGAGAACGGGACGTTGCCGGGCGTCCCCACGGCGATGCCGTCGGCCATCGTGCGCAGCTCGGGCGCGGCGATCGGGTGCCCGGCGGCGAGCGAGGCCGGGTAGGCGGC
>NZ_JBFULZ010000265.1:0-4574 GCF_054049635.1 Cellulomonas sp. P5_C6
GTCGCGGACCGCGGCGTCCTCCAGGCCGGCCGCGGCGCCGGCCCGCGCGAGGGCGTCGAGGGCAGCGGGCAGCGCGGAGGACGGGGTCACGGGAGCTCCCTCTGCGGGGTGTCGAGGCCAGCGTCGGGGGCGAGGGCGAGGGAGGACTCGCCGAACTTCTCGGCGAGGAACTGCCCGTGCGCCACGAGCGCGTTGGCGTCCTCGCGCGAGACCGCGTCGGAGATCTTGTCCAGGGTCACGCCGAGCAGGTCGAGCTGGTCGCAGAGCACCATGAGCGACGTCTTGCCCTTCGACACCACCCGTCGGTCCGCGAAGTCCCGGGGCAGGCGCAGGTAGCCGCCGACGGCCTCGGGCAGGTAGCTCGTGGCGGTCGCGACGACCGTGTGCGCCTGCCTGCTGCCGGCGCCCAGCCGGTCCAGCCGCGGCGCCATCTCCTCCACCGTGCGGGTGATCCGGTTCACCCGGGCCGTCACCGCGCCCGGGACCTTGCCGACGATCTGCTGCTCCACCTGGTGGGCGGACGCGAGGATGTCGGCCGTCGTCGGGGCAGGCGGCGGCGCGGGGAGCTCGGGCTCCTGACGCCGCCCCCTCAGGCGAGCGAACCAGCTCATCGTGTCGCGCCTACCCGGCCCTCGTCGCTCAGCTCGTGCCGAGGTCCAGCGAGCCGCCGGCGACCTCCGTGGTGTCCGCGCGCTTCACGCGGTCGAGGTAGCTCTTGGCCTTGGTGGTCTCCGTCTCGAGCACGCCGATCGTCGTCGCCATCGAGTCGAGCGCCTTGACCTTGAACGTGTCGATCGAGTCCATCGTCGCGTAGATGTCCGCGAACGCCTGCTGCAGCTGGGGCAGCCCGACGGTGGCGCTGGCCGCCTGCTCCTGGATGCCCACCGACTGCTCCTTGAGCATCTTGGCGGTCGACGCGATGAGCCCGGACGTCGTGGTGTTCAGCGCCGTGATCTGGTCGAGCACGAGCTTCTGGTTGTTCAGCGCCTGGGCCACCGTGACGGCCGTGCGCAGGGCCGAGACCGTGGTGGTCGTCGCGCGGTCCACGCCCTTGATGAGCTCGAGGTTGTTCTTGATGATGATGTCGATCGCCAGGTAGCCCTGGATCGAGACGGCCAGCTGCGTGAGCAGGTCCTGGTGCTTCTGGCGGACGTAGAACAGCACGTCCTCGCGCAGGGCCTTGGCGCGCGCGGGGTCGGTCGCGTCCAGCTCGGCGATCGTCGTCGACAAGCGCGTGTCCAGCGACTCCGCGACGTAGATGTACTGGTGGAGGCGGGCCATGGTGTCCCAGAGGTGCTGCTTCTCCAGGTTGAGCGCCGCGTTGTCCTTCCGCAGCTCGTCCTGCCCGTTGTAGAGCGCGCGCACGATCGCGTCGATCTGCTTCTGCGAGCTCTCGTACCTGCGGAAGTAGTCGGTCATCGAGTCGCCGAACGGGATCAGCCCGAGCAGCTTCTTGCCGATGGTGGCCTCGCTGGGGTCCAGGCCCTCGACCGTCTTGCGCAGGTCCAGCAGGGACTTGCTGACCTGCGACGTGCCCGAGACCCCGCCCTCGCGCAGCTCTTTCACCGGCGCCTGGAGCAGGCGGTTCGACGTCTCGGCGGCGGCGCGGATGTCCGAGTCGCCCATGAGCCGGATGTCGTCGGCCTTGCGCGCCAGCTCCGGGGACCCGAGCTGCGCGGCCATGAGCCCGTCGACGTACGCCGAGACCTTCGCGTCGAGCCCCGGCAGGGCGGCCTCGGGGATCTGCGGAGCCATCGCGGAGGCGGCCGTCGTGGCCACCGGGGACACCGGCGCGGGCGCCTCCAGCGCGAACACGGACTGCGGCGCAGGGGGCTGGAGCGGGGCTGCCTCGGTCATCGTCGTCCTTCACGTCCAGGTCGTCGCAGCGGCCCTGCAACCGGCGCCGTGCAATGGGCTGCGAACGGTCAATGAATGGTCAAGCGAATGGTCAAGCGTCCTGTTGCGGACAGTAGCACGGGGGGCCGTTCCGACCCGGGGACCAACCGATCTCTGCCACGCTCCGTTCTTCAGGTGAGAGCGGACGCGCCGGCGCCCGACCAGATCAGGCGGGGGGCCGATGAGCGCGCGGTGGGAGGGCTTGCTGGCCCAGCTGGTCCGGGAGCGGTGGTCGGCGCTGCTGGCCCGCGCGACGCTGCTCGCGGCGACCCCGGGCGAGGCGGAGGACCTGGTTCAGGACGCGCTCGTGGCCACGTTCTCGAGCCGCGCGCGGTTCACCACGCTGGCCCAGGCCGAGACGTACGTGCGCCGGGCCATCGCCACCCGGTCCATCGACCGGGCGAGGACGGCGGCCAGCGAGCGCCGCGCCGCCGACCGGGTGGCCGGCCAGCCGGAGGCCCCGGTCGAGACCGTGCTCCCCGGGCTCGAGCAGGACGTCCTCGCGGCGCTCGCCCGGCTCACCCCCCGCCAGCGCGCCTGCGTCGTGCTCCGGCACCTCGAGGACCTGTCCGTCGCCCAGACGGCCGAGCAGCTCGGCCTGAGCCAGGGCGCGGTCAAGCGGTACACGTCCGACGCCGCCACGGCGATGCAGCGCTGGCTCGGTGCCACCACCGACCCCGAGGCCGACGAGCGCCCGACGGTCCGGCTGGTCGACGGCACCGGCACGTCGAGAGGAGACCGGTCGTGAGCGACCTCGGACACCTGCTGGCCGACACGGAGGCCGCCGTCGAGCGCGGACGGTCCGGTGCCGTCCCGACCGCCTCCTCGCTGGCCGGGACGGTGCGGCGCGTGCGGCGCCGGCGGGCTGTCCGGCACTCCGCGCAGAGCGTCGCCGGCGTCGCGCTGGTCGGCGTGCTGGGCGCGACGGCGTGGTTCGGCGCGCACCGGGCCGACCAGGCGCCGGTCCCGGCGTCCAGCCCGACCGAGAGCCAGCCGGCCCCGAGCCCGACACCGACGGCGTCGTCCGCCCCGACGTCCGCCGCGATCCCGCCCGTGCACGTCGGCGAGCCGCTCCCACTGCCGGCCGGCCTGGTCGAGGGCAGCTCCGCCGGGTGGATGCTCGTGCCCGACAACCAGACCCGCGTCGGCACGGACCCGTACGACGCCCCCGCCGACGCCTATCGGAACCGGCTCCTGCTGATCTCCCCCGCCGGCGAGCGGAGCCCGCTGCTCGAGACGAGCGTCCGCCGGGGGCTCGTCGTGTTCCGGTGGACCGCGGGCCAGACGCTCGTCGTCGCCAGCACCACGGACTACACCACGGAGAAGCCGACCGACGTCGCCGGCCTGCTCGACCTGCGCACGGGCGACCTCGAGCCGTGGCCGGACCTCCCCCCGAGCGCCCTGTGGATCGGCGGCACGGACGACGGGACGACCGTGTGGGCGGCACCGCAGTGGGACTTCACGGACCTCCCCGCGGGGGCGGTCCCGATGCCCCGGAACGTCCTGTCGGCCCAGAACCGCATGGCCGGCTACCCCGACACGACGTTCCACCTGCTCGTCCGCGACGCCGACGGGACGCAGCGCGACCTCGGCACCATCGACGACACCGTGTACGCCACGTCGCTGAGCCCGGACGGCGGCTGGGTCACGGCCACCGGCCCGGACGGCCGCCTGCTGCTGGTCGACCTCCGGTCCGGCACGCCCACCCCGGTCTCGACCGTCCCCACCGACCGGCCCTGCGCGATCGGCGGCTGGTCCGGCCCGCACGAGCTCCTGCTCTCCTGCGGCACCCCGGCCGAGCTGCTCGCGCTCGACGCCACCCGCCCCTCGGCGACCCCGCGCCTGCTCGCGACGTCGGACCACCCGGTCATCGACGCGACGCCGCTGCCGGACGGCCGCGTCGGGCTGGGCCTGGTGGTCCAGGGGCCGCCGTGCGACGGCGGGGCGGACCCCGGCGTGCTCGCCGACGGCGTGGTCTCGCCGCTCACCACCCAGTGGGGTCCCGACGACCACTCGTACTGGCTGCAGTTCGGCGGCGGCACGGTGGTCACCGACCTCAACGACTGCTACGTCGGTCACGGCAAGGCGGGGCGCCAGCGCACGGTCAGCACGGACCTCACGACGGGCGCGGTCACCGAGCTCTTCACGCTCGAGGGCGAGCCGACCGACGACGGATGGGAGCACAGTCTGGGCGGTGTTGTCGTGGGTCGGTGATGTGACATGTCGGACGGACCCGGTCCTTCCGGGCGCCGGGGCGGTCGGGCGATCATCGACGGACGAGCGCTCCGTCCCGCCCCCTGGAGGACCCATGCTGCCGTCCGAGATCCGCACCAGCACCGTCCACGTCGGCCCGTTCCTCGACGACGTCGGGGCGCCCTGGTCCGGCACCGTCACCGTCGAGTCGTCGACGCCGCGCGTCTGGGACGCGACGGCCGCGATGATCACGCCCCGGCCCGCCGTCGTCGCGCTCGACGCGGACGGCCGCGCCGCGATCCCTCTGGCCACCACCGACCAGCCCGGGTTCAGCGACGGCGCCGGAAGCCCGGTCACGGGCTGGACGTACACGCTGACGATCGAGCTCGCCGGCGCGTCACGCGTGAGCCGGACCTTCGACCTGCCGGCGAGCAGCGGCCCGGACGTCCGGGTCACGCTGCCGACGAACGCGCCCGCTCCTGCGC
>NZ_JBFULZ010000266.1:0-4562 GCF_054049635.1 Cellulomonas sp. P5_C6
GCTGGCGCGGTGCGCGGGCGCGTCGGGGTGCTGACCGTGGACATGACGGCTCCTTGCGGGGGGTGGCGGGGGTGTCCTGACTGACTCCCATGCTCCCGAACCCCGCCATCCCGGTCAGGGGCGCAGCCCCACCAAACCGGGGTAGGGCTCTCCCCACCGGCCCGGTGCGCGAGCACCTACGCGCACGCGGTGATACCCGGAGCAGAAGGACTCGGCCGCCCCCCGCGAACGCCGGGGCTCGGCTGTTTCTCCGTCGGAGAGGCGGCCTTGTGGCTTGCGGTGGACGGGAGCTGGACCCGAGTCCCCCCTCCCTACCGGGTCGCGGCCGGGTCGTCGTCGCACCGCCCGCTGGCACGGGCCGGCGCCCAGGCAAATCCGCTTCGGCTCCGCGCCCCCCGGCCCTACGCTGCCAGGCGCGTCCGAGGCGGGCGCGCCCCGCGATCCCGGAGACGACGGTGCTGATCCGACCCGAACGCCCAGACGACGACGCCGACGCGATCGATCGGCTGACCATGGCCGCCTTCGAGCCGCAGTGGTTCAGCGACGGCTCCGAGGCGCCGATCATCCGACGACTGCGGGCGTCCGGTGACCTGACGCTCTCGCTGGTGGCGGAGGACGACGGCGACGTCGTGGGGCACGTCGCGTTCTCGCCCGTGACGATCGACGGGCTCCACGACGACTGGTTCGGGCTCGGTCCGATCTCCGTCCGGCTCGACCGGCAGCGGCGGGGGATCGGTCGGGCGCTGGTGGCCGAGGGTCTGCGGCGGCTGCGGGAGCGCGGGGCTCGCGGCTGCGCGCTGATCGGTGACCCGGCGATCTACGGCCGGATGGGCTTCACGGGCGACGGGCCGCTGTCGCACGGTGACCTGGACCGCGCCATCGTCCAGTACGTCACCTTCACGGGACCCTCGCCGCGTGGCGAGCTGCGGTTCGCGCCCGCGTTCGACACCGCCGAGCACTGAGCGACGCCGCGAGCCCGGCGTCCTTGCGTGCCCGATGTCGGACCCCGGTTCTAGCGTGTGTGGCATGGACTTTGAGGATCGGCGGGGCACCGAGCTGGAGAACGTCGACCTGACGGGCTCCCGCTTCACCAGGGTGGACTTCACGGGCTCGACGTTCCGCGCCGTGGCGCTGCAGAACGTGGTGATGCGCGACGTCGAGGTATCGGGCACCACGATCGACGGCGAGATCGAGAGCCTCGTGGTCAACGGGATCGACGTGGTGCCGCTGGTCGAGGCCGAGCTGGACCGCCGCCACCCCGAGCGCAGCGCGTTCAGACCGACCACGGCGGACGGGTTCCGGGCCGCGTGGGACGTGAACGAGCAGGTGTGGGCGGACACCGTCGAGCGGGCGCGTCGGCTGCCCGAGGAGCGGCTGCACGAATCGGTCGGCGAGGAGTGGTCGTTCATCCAGACCCTCCGTCATCTCGCGTTCGCGTCCGAGTCGTGGGTGGGTCGCGGCGTGCTCGCCGATCCGCGCCCCTGGCACCCGCTGTCCCTGCCGTGGGACCAGATGGAACCCCGGGAGGGCGTGCCGCACGACCGGGACGCCCGGCCGACGCTGGACGAGGCCCTCGCGCTGCGCCTTCGGGCGATGGCGCTCGTCCGGGGCGTCGTCGACGGCCTGACCGACGAGCAGCTCGACGCGCCCGGCGAGCCGTTGGTCGGTCCGGGATGGCCCGACCAGGGCCAGGTGCTGACCCCGCGGCAGTGCCTCCGCGTGGTCCTCAACGAGGAGTGGTGGCACCGCAGGTACGCGGAGCGCGACCTGACGATGCTCGAAGGTCGCAGCTGACAGCCTCGTTGCACTGAACGCCTCGTCGATACGGTGCCATCCGCGCCCACCAGGTGGTGCCGGGCTACCCCCGCACGCGGCCGTCGGAGACGGCGGGGCTCAGCCGAAGATGGCGCGAAGCTCCTGAGCGACCTCTTCCGGCGCGTCCTCGACGAGAAAGTGGCTGGTGTCCAGCCCGCGGCCCGACGCCTGTGAGGCCCAGGGTCGCCAGACGTCGAGCACGTCTCCGTACAGGCGCGGGAGAGCGCCTCGTGCGCTCCACAGGGCGAGCAGAGGGGCTTCGATCCGTCGACCTGCACGAACGTCCGCGTCATCGTGGGCGCGGTCGATGGTGGCGGCTGCGCGGTAGTCCTCACAGATGGCCTCGACGGTGCTCGGGTCGTCGAGGAGAGCGCGGTAGCTCGCCAGGATTGCCGCTGGGTACCGACCCTCAGCGCCACCGATGCCGAGTCTTCGGACGTGGAGGTCGAAGAAGGCGTCGGGGTCGGCGCCGATGAGCCGCTCGGGAAGTGGGGCCGGCTGCGCGAGGAATGCCCAGTGCCAGTAGGTGAGCGCGAGGACGGCGTCTGCCCGTGCCCAGACCTCGCCGGTGGGCACGACGTCGAAGACGGCAACACCCGTGACGTGCTCGGGATGGTCGAGGGCCATCCGATAGGCGACGCGTCCGCCACGGTCGTGGCCGGCGACGGCGAACCGGTCGTGGCCGAGGTCGGCCATGGCTTGGACAAGGTCGTCGGCCAGCGCTCGTTTGGCGTGAGCGGCGTGGTCGCTGGAGGGCACGGGGCGGAACGAGGCGCCGTACCCGGGGAGGTCCACTGCCACCACGGTGAAGTGTGCGGCCAGCACGGGTGCGGTCGAGTGCCACATCAGGTGGGACTGGGGGTAGCCGTGCAGCAGGAGGACGGGGGGTCCGTCTCCGCCGACTCGCGCGAAGACCGGTCCACGTCCGGTCTGGAGGAGTCGCTCGCTGAAGGTGTCGAACATGAGGTTCCTTCACTGGCCGTGACGGCGGGCGGTGTCCGGACCGCCCGCCGTCATCTGTGAGTGCGCTCAGACGCGGGGGTGCGTCGCGAGCCAGTCCCCGAAGTGCGTCGGTGCGATGCGCGCGCCTTCGCCGGGCGTCAGGGTCGAGTCCTCGAGTCGGGTGCCGAAGTAGCGGGCATCCGGGTCCGTCACGACGACGCGCGTGTCGTCGTCGCGCTCGAGGGCCCGGCGGGCGAGGTTGTCGAGCCCGATGGCCTCCGGTCCCGCGATCTCGATGATCCCGTCGGCCGCCGGGGACGTCGAGATCTCGCACAGGAGCTGCGCGACGTCGTCGCCGGCGATCGGCTGGAGGGTGGCCCCCGGCAGTCGGATGGTGTCGCCGTCGGCTGCGGAATCAGCGATGCCGCGGACGAACTCGAAGAACTGCGTGGAGCGGACGATCGTGAAGGGCTGTCCGGACTCCTGGATGAGCTTCTCCTGGGCGACCTTCGCGCGCAGGTAGCCGCTGTCCGGAGCGCGATCCGCACCCACGATCGTGAGTGCGACGTGGCGCTGGACCCCGGCCGCTCGCTCGGCAGCCAGGAGGTTGCTCGTCGAGGTCGTGAAGAAGTGCAGCACGGCCTGGTCGTCCCACGCCGGGGCGTTGCTGACGTCGATGACCACGTCCTGGCCCGCCACCGCCTCGGCGACGCCCTGACCGGTGATGGTGTCGACACCCGTGCTGGGCGCCGCGGGCGTGACGTCGTGGCCCTGGGCGCGCAGGAGGCCGGTGAGGTTGGAGCCGATGTGGCCCGTGCCTCCGATGATGAGGATCTTCATGTCTGCTTTCTCCGTTCTGAGAGAGGCGAGGTGGTGACGCTGGGGTCAGTCGTCCCAGTGCTCGACGGCGTCGAGGATGGTGGCGGTCACCGCGTCGGGACGGGAGACCGAGATCGCGTGCGAGGCGTCGGCCACCTCGGTCGCGTTGCGGGCGCCGGCGCGGTCGGCCATGAAGCGGTGCAGCGCGACGGGGATGTTCATGTCCGCGTCGCTGAAGACGAACCACGACGGCAGCGTCGCCCACGCCGGCTTCTCCGAGGCGAGCCCCTCGACCAGTGCGGCCTGGGTCACGGGCCGCTGGGTTGCGGCCAGCACGTCTGCCACGGCCGCCGGGACGTCGGCGACGAACTGCTGGCGGAACACGTCCGGGCGGATCGCGAGCTCGTTGCCGCCGGTGGCGACCGGGTAGGCCTTGAGTGCGGCGCCGAGGGTGCTGCCGGGGAACTTGGCCGAGAGGTCGAACGCGTTCTCGCCGTGCTCGGGTGCGAACGCGTTCACGTACACGAGGCCGACGACGGAGTCGTTGTCGGTGGCCGCCTCGGTGATGACGATCCCGCCGTAGGAGTGGCCGACGAGGATGACGGGGCCGGGGATGTCGGCGACGACGTCCCGGACGTAGGCGGCGTCGCCGGCCACGCTGCGCAGCGGGTTGGCGACGGCGACCACGGGTACGGCCTGGGCCTGCAGCCGTTCCACGACGCCCTGCCAGCTGCTCGACTCGGCGAACGCGCCGTGGACCAGGACGACGGTGGGCTTGTTCGTGCTCATGAGGGTTCTCCTTCTTCTCCGATGGGTGTTCAGGCGACCTTCAGTGCCGAGCGCAGGACCTGGATCGCCTGCTCGATGGCACCGGTGCTGGCGGCGGTCTCCCGCAGGGGGTTGAGCATCATGAAGTCGTGCAGTGTCGCGTTGTAGCCGACCGAGGTGGTGCGGACACCGGCCTCCACGAGCCGGCGCCCGTAGGC
>NZ_JBFULZ010000267.1:0-4487 GCF_054049635.1 Cellulomonas sp. P5_C6
CGGCAGCTCGAGGTGACGTTCTCGCGGCGACGTGACGTTCTCGCAGGCCTCGCCCCCAACTAGAGCCCCAGCGCCGCCGGCAGCTCGTCGAGGGACGCGACGACGACGACCCCTGCGGCGGCGATCTCGTCGTCGCTGATCGGGATCCGTCGGCCGTCCGGACGGTCGAGCCACACGCCGACCAGTCCAGCGGCACGGGCGGCCGCCGCGTCGACGTCGAGCTCGTCGCCGACGTAGGCGGTGCGCCCGGGGTCCGTGCCCAGCCGGCGGCAGGCCTCGAGGAACACCCGCGGGTCGGGCTTGCCGTAGCCGAGGGTGTCGACCCCGACGAGCATCGGCACGCGCTCCAGCAGCGACGCCCGGTCGAGCTTGCGGGTCTGGTACGCCACCGCCGCGTTGGACAGGGCGCCGACCGCCAGGCCCGCGGCGAGCAGCCGGTCGACGACCGCGTCCACGTCCGGGTGTGCCGACCACGCGCCCGAGAACTCGGCCTCGAACGTGCTGTCCCAGCGCGCGAACCCGTCGTCGTCCAGCGCCGGCCCCCCGAACCGCTCGTGCAGCTCGTTCGCGCGGGCCATCCGCTGCTCGGTGTACCCGACCTCGCCCCGCGTGTACGCCGCGTAGTGGCCGCCGACGTCCGCGCGCCAGACCGTCACCAGCTCGCCGTGCCGGTCCTCCGGCAGGTCGGGCAGGTAGCGGCGGGCGACCCCGGACAGCGCGTGGACGAACGCGCCGCGCGTGTCGACGAGCGTGTCGTCGATGTCGAACAGGACGCCGTCGAGCTGCCTCACAGGGCGGCGCGCAGGGCGGCGATCCGCGCGAGCGTGGACTCCTTGCCCAGGATCTCCATCGACTCGAACAGCGGCGGCGAGATGCGCCGTCCGCTCAGCGCGACCCGCAGCGGCGTGAACGCGAACCGCGGCTTGATCTGCAGCTCGTCGACCAGCGCCGCCTGGAGYGCCTCCTGCGTCGTCGCCGTCGTGAAGGCCGTCRGGCCCCCGAGCGCGCTCGCGGCGGCGTCCAGGACGGTCGCGGAGTCCTCACGCAGGGCGGCCCGGGCGTCGTCGGCGATCTCCAGCGCGTCGTCCCCGACGAAGAGGAAGCCGAGCATGCCGACGGCCTCGCCCAGCAGCGTGATGCGCTCCTGGATGAGCGGCGCGCCGGCGTCGAGGAGCGCGCGGTGCTCGGCCGAGAGGTCGGCGTAGGAGTCCGCGGGGACCAGGCCGGCGCGGTGCAGGTACGGGACCAGCCGGTCGCGGAAGTCGTCGGGCGCGAGCAGCCGGATGTGCGCCGAGTTGATGGCCTCGGCCTTCTTCTCGTCGAACCGCGCCGGGTTGGGGTTCACGTCCGCGACGTCGAACGCGGCCGTCATCTCCGCCATCGTGAAGATGTCCCGGTCCGGGCCGATCGACCAGCCGAGCAGCGCGAGGTAGTTGAGCAGGCCCTCGGGGGTGAAGCCGCGGTCGCGGTGCAGGAACAGGTTCGCCTCGGGCGCGCGCTTGGACAGCTTCTTGTTGCCCTCCCCGTTGACGGACGGCAGGTGCCCGAACACGGGCATGACCGTGGCGACGCCGAGCTCGAGCAGCGCCCGGTACAGCGCGATCTGGCGCGGGGTCGACGAGAGCAGGTCCTCGCCGCGCAGCACGTGGGTGATGCCCATGATCGCGTCGTCCACCGGGTTGACCAGCGTGTACAGGGGCTGGCCGTTGGCGCGGACGATGACGAAGTCCGGCACCGAGCCCGCCTTGAACGTCACGTCGCCGCGGACCAGGTCCGAGAAGGTGAGGTCGTCGTCGGGCATCCGCAGGCGCAGGACGGGCTCGCGGCCCTCGTTGCGGAAGAACGCCTTGTCCTCGTCGGTGAGGTCGCGGTCGGCGCCGTCGTAGCCGAGCTGCGGGTCGCGGCCGGCCGCCTTGTGCCGGGCCTCGATCTCCTCGGGCGTGGAGAACGACTCGTACGCGTACCCGCCCTCGACCAGGCGGCGGACGACGTCGGCGTACAGGTCCATGCGCTGCGACTGCCGGTACGGCTCGTGCGGGCCGCCGACCTCCACGCCCTCGTCCCAGTCCAGGCCCAGCCAGCGCAGCGCGTCCAGCAGCTGCAGGTAGGACTCCTGCGAGTCGCGCGCCGCGTCGGTGTCCTCGATGCGGAAGACGAACGTGCCGCCCGTGTGGCGCGCGTACGCCCAGTTGAACAGCGCCGTGCGGATGAGGCCGACGTGCGGCGTCCCGGTGGGCGACGGGCAGAAGCGAACACGCACGGGGGAGGAAGTCACGCCCTCCAGATTAGTGGCGGCGCAGCACCGGGTTGCGCAGGGTGCCGATGTCCTCGACCTCGATCTCCACGATGTCGCGGTCCACGATCGGTCCCACACCCGCGGGCGTGCCCGTGAGGATGACGTCGCCGGGCAGGAGCGTGAACACCTCGGAGACGTAGGAGACCAGGTACGCCGAGTCGAAGATCATCTGCGACGTGCGGCCGTCCTGCGTCGTCTTGCCGTTCACGCGGGCGCGCACGTACAGGTCGTCGACGTCGAGGCCGGGCACGATCCAGGGGCCGATCGGGCAGGAGCCGTCGAACCCCTTGGCGCGGGTCCACTGCGAGTCGGCGCGCTGCACGTCGCGCGCCGTGACGTCGTTGGCCACCGTGTAGCCGAAGACGTGGTCCAGGGCGCGGTCCGGGGTGACGTCCTTGGTGACCTTGCCGATGACGATGGCCAGCTCGGCCTCGTGGTCCACGTGCTCGGTCCAGTCGGGCAGGACGATCGGGTCGTCCGGGCCGATGATCGACGTGTTGGGCTTGAGGAACAGCAGCGGCGCCGCGGGGACCTCGTTGCCCAGCTCGGCGGCGTGCGCGGCGTAGTTGCGGCCGACGCCGATGATCTTGGAGCGCGGGATCACGGGGGCCAGCAGGCGGACGCTGTCGTYGTCTAGCCGGATCTGCTCGCCCGTCGGCTGGACCGGCGTGTAGAGCGGGTCGCCCGTGATGACCACGAGCTCCTCGGAGCCGGGGGCTCCGTCGACCAGGGCGTAACGGGGGTCTCCCCCGGTGGTGAACCTCGCGATGCGCATGTCGGCAGCCTAGGTCAGGCGCGCGCCAGCACCTCGCCGTGGAGCACCGCGAACCAGCCGTCGGGCTGCGTGCCCCACTCGCGCCACGCATCGGCCAGCAGCTCCAGGCCGACCTCGTCGGCGAGCCCGTGCGCGATGGCCTGCGCGGCGAAGTTCGAGGCGACGGAGCGGTCCGCCCACAGGCTGGCCCACCAGGCCCGGTCCTCGGGGGTCGCGTAGCACCAGACACCGGCGCTGGGGACGATCCCGGCCGGGTCGAAGCCGGCCTCGCGCACCCACGACAGGAGCTTGCGGCCGGCGTTGGCGTCGGCCTCGTTGGCCTGCGTGACCTCGTGGTAGAGCTCGCGCCACTCGTCCAGGCCGTTCGACGGCGGGAACCAGGTCATGCCGGAGTAGTCGGCGTCGCGGACGGCGACGAGGCCGCCGGGCTTGGTGACGCGGCGCATCTCGCGCAGGGCGGCGACGGGGTCGGTGAGGTGCTGCAGCACCTGGTGCGCGTGGACCACGTCGAAGGCGTGGTCGGGGAACGGGAGCTCGTACGCGTCGGCCACCTGGAAGGTCACGTTGTCCGCACCGGCGTCCGCCGCGGCCTTCTGCGCGATCTCGACGACGGCCGCCGAGGTGTCGACGCCGACGACGTCGCCCGGCTCGAGGCGGGCGGCCAGGTCGATGGTGACGGAGCCCGGGCCGCAGCCCACGTCGAGCAGGCGGGTCCCCGGGACGAGGGCCGGCAGCAGGTACGCCGCCGAGTTCTCGGCCGTGCGCCAACGGTGCGAGCGCAGCACGGACTCKTGGTGTCCGTGGGTGTACACGTCGGGGTGCGTCGGGGAGTTCACATCGAACTGTAATCACCCGGGAGGGGGAAAGTTCAAGAATCGGGACGAAGCGTTTCGACATGCGAGATTCGCGCGTTTCCGCGGATCGCTAGCATCCGTGCATGCGCCGCATCGTGGGAGTCGACGTCGCCCGGGGGCTCGCCGTGCTGGGGATGATGACCGCGCACGTGGGTCCCGACGACCCGTACGGCTTCTCGCAGCTGGCCGACGGACGGCCGGCCTCGCTGTTCGTCGTGCTGGCGGGGCTGTCGCTCGGGCTGCTGTCGGGCGGCGCCGCGCCGGTGACCGGGACGCGGCTGGTGCAGGCGCGCGTGCGGATCCTGGTCCGGGCCCTGCTGCTGTTCGCGATCRGGGAGCTGCTCGTCCTGCTGGGCACGCCCGTCGCCGTGATCCTGCCTACCTACGGCCTGCTGTTCGCCCTCGGGTGCCTCGCGCTGCGCTGGTCCCGGCCGGCGCTGCTCACCGCGGCCGGCGTCGTCGCCGTGCTCGGGCCGCCGGTCGGGCAGACGATCGCCGCCGAGCTCGAGGGTCGTCCCAGCACGACGCTCGTCCACCTCGCGACCGGGCACTACTACCCCGC